>JBBPYG010000042.1:0-17844 GCA_038200085.1 Candidatus Limnocylindria bacterium
CGCGATGCGAAGCGCGAGTCCAGGGAACCCCGCCCCACTGCCCACGTCGACAAGCCGCTCGTGGGCGCTCCAATGCCGGATCGCCAGCGCCGTAAAGGAGTCGAGGAAGTGCTTGTGCGCGATGTCCTCGGGTCGCGTGATCGCCGTGAGGTTGACGAACGTATTGGCGGCTAGGAGCTCATCCGCGTACCGCTCGCACAGCGCCAACTGCGCGGCACCGAGCGTCAGCGACAGGCGCTGCGCCTCGCCTCGGAGAGAGGCGAAGGGCTCGCTGGGCGTCAGCGTCTCTTGCGACATCTCGGCGCCTACTTTAGTTACGCCGCGCGCGGCCCGACCGGCGCGGCTATGCTCTTGAGGCGTGCGATGCGCGATCGTCCTGGAGCCGGACCCAGCGGCGCGATCGGATGCGCCGGCTGAGGGGATCCCTGGCCGCTGAAACCGCCTTCGCTCACCCGAGCGAAGAACATTTCTCCCGCATCCTCAGCTTCTACCGCGTCCGATGGGAATACGAGCCGCATACGTTCGTGCTCGAGCGCGACGAGCGCGGAGAACCGGTCGAAAGCTTCACGCCCGACTTCTGGCTGCCGGATCTCGGCACGTACATCGAGTTGACGACGATGCGCCAGTGCCTGGTCACGCGGAAGAACCGCAAGCTCCGCCGGTTCCGGGAACGCTATCCGCAGCAACACGTGCGCGTGCTGTACCGCAGGGACGTCGCGTCGCTCGCCGCGAAATACCGCGACCGCGTGTGACAATGGCGGTCCCTATGGCCTCAGTGCGCATGGCCGCCGCCGCCGCCGATGACATCGCCGATGTTCTGATCGACGCGCCCGCCATCCGCGCGCGCGTCGCGGAGCTCGGGGCGGAGATCGCGCGAGAGTACCAGGGCCGCGACCTCGTCCTGGTGAGCATCCTCAAGGGCGCGCTGCCGTTCCTCGCCGATCTCATGCGCGAGATCCCCATTCCCCTCTCGCTCGACTTCCTCGAGGTCACCTCGTACGGGGCGTCGACCGAGACCAGCGGCGTCGTGCGCATCCTGAAGGACCTCGCGCACTCGATCGGCGACCGTGACGTCCTCGTGGTCGAGGACATCCTCGATACGGGTTTCACGCTGAACTACGTTATGGAGCACCTCCGCGGCCAGCACCCGGCATCGATCCGCCTCTGCACCCTCCTCGACAAGCCGGCGCGGCGCATCGTGCCGATCGAGATCGACTACCGCGGATTCGAGATCCCCGACAAGTTCGTCGTCGGCTATGGCCTCGATTACGCCGAGCGGTATCGCAACCTGCCGTTCATCGGCGTCCTGAAACCAGAGGTGTACACGACGCCGCCGTGAGGCGCGCCCGCCGTCGGGTCGCAGCGGCGTTCGCGGCGGCATGTCTCCTCACGCTGATCCCCGGCGCCCCGCTCGCGCGCGCGCAGGCGGCGCCGGCGCTCGCGCTGCCCTCCCGGGTCCGCGTCAACGTAGTGTCGGCGCCGACCTCCTATGCGGTGATCTCTTCCAGCGGCACGCTGACGGCGACCGCGGGCGACGGCCGCGTGCTGTACCAGGGTCACGGAACGACGCTGAGCCGCACGAACGTCCGCCGCATCGTCGACCTCGGCGGCCAGGAGCTGCCGCCCGCCGACCACGGCGCGCTGACCCCCGAAGAGCGCGCTGACCGAGCGACCATCCTGCGCGAGGCTCGCGTCGCCGCCCGCGACCCGACGGCGCACGCGCTCGTCACGGTGCCGTTCGAGTTCGGCGCGCTGCGCGACGCGAGCGACGCGGTCGGGACTGTGACCCTCTCCGGCGATCGCGTTGCCGCCATCCGCTTCGGGACGTCCGACGGCCTGCTGGTCTTCAATGGCCGCTCGTTCCGCGGCACGCTCGAGCTCGCGCTCGACGACGACGGCGGCATGATCGTGGTGAACGAGGTCTCGACGCACGACTATCTCGCGTCGGTGGTGGGCGCGGAGATGCCGGCCGCGTGGAGCGCGGCCGCGCTCGGCGCCCAGGCGATCGCCGCGCGCACGTACCTGCTGACGCACCTCGGACGTCACGACTCCTACGACCTCGAGGGGGACACGCGGGACCAGGCCTACGACGGGACGAAGAGCGAGGCACCGTCGACGCGCCTCGCGGTCGAGCGCACGGCCGGCGTCGTCGCGACGTATCGCGGTGCCGCGATCGAGGCGCTGTATTCGTCTAACGCCGGAGGCGTCACGGAGGACTCGGAGAACGTCTTCGCCAATGCGCTGCCGTACCTGCGCAGCGTGGCGTCTCCGGGCGACGCGATCGCGGCCGACGTGACGTGGGCCAGGGCGAGCTGGCAGTGGACGCGCGAGATGACCGCTCCGCAGCTAGGAGACTACCTGGCGGCCCGCGGTCTCGATATCGGAGAGCCGAGGAGCATCGACCTCCTGCGCCTCGCCCCGAGCGGCCGAGTGGTCAGCGCCCGCGTCACGGGAACGGGCGGGAGCCGGGACATCGCAAAGGACCGCACGCGTTACTACTTCGGACTCCGCAGCGCCCTCTTCACCGTCGACTTCCGGCCGGGCGGGGACACCGAATACGTCGATGCCTCGAACGCCGAGCGCCTCGGGGCGCTCGAGGCGCTCGGGGCGACGCGGAGCAAGGTCGCGTACCGGCGCGCCGCCGGGAGGAACCGCGAGATCGACGCTCCGCGGATCCTCGGCTACACATTCACGCTACCGGGCCGCTTCGTGTTCACCGGACGGGGGTTCGGCCACGGGGTCGGCATGTCGCAGTGGGGCGCCGAGGCGATGGGCCGGGGCGGTGCGACGACCGAGCAGATCCTTCTCCACTACTACCAGGGGATCCAGCTGACGGCGGTCGGCGGAGGGTAGGGAGAGCCGGCGGCCGGCGTCAGCCGGCCACCTGCGCCGAGGCATGGATCGGCATCCGCAGGTGGAGCACGTGTGTCCCGTCGGGACGCCGCCCCTCGGTCGCCTCCCCGCCGAGGAGATCCAGGCGCTCGCCGCGGCGGACGCCGGAGTTGTCGTCCGTCAGGTCCGGCGCGTTGCCGCCGTCGCTGGCGAGGTCGACCTCGACGGATCCCTCGGTCCAGGCGAGGCTCAACACCACGACCTTCGCCGACCCCCCCTGGATGCGCTCGGTGAGCGCCTCCTGGATGACCCGGAAGATCGCGACTTCGTCCTCAGATGGCAGGCGGCGGTCGCGGCCCGTGCTGGAGAAATCGACGCTGGCGCCGTGCTTGTCCGCGAGCGTGCGCACGTAGCGGCGCAGCGTCGCCACCAGGCCGAGGTCGTCGAGGACCATCGGGCGCAGCTCGAAGATGAAGCCGCGCAGTTCCTGGAGCGTGCGGTTGACCATCTGCCGCAGCGCGGCGAGCTCTTCGCGCGAGCGCTTCGCGTCGAGGTCGTACAGCCTCTCGCTGATCTCCGACTGCAGGACGACGTTCGCCATCGCCTGCGCCGGCCCGTCGTGGACCTGTCGCGCGATGCGCAGGCGCTCCTGCTCCTGCCACGTCACCACGGCCTGGAGGATGCGCTTCTCGTCGATCGGCGCGGGCGCCGGCGCGGCTGACGCGCCGGAGGCCGCGAGCAGCTCGTCGCGCGAGTCGCCGAGGAGAGTCCGCACCCGTTCGAGGAGCTTTCGCTTCGCCTGGAGGGTGCTGAGCTGTCCCTCCATCGTGAGCCTGCGGCCGACCGCCGTCACGACGTCGTCAGCGAGCTGGACGATCTCCTCGCGCTGGTAGTTGGCCGGGTTGAGGCGTGCGTCCTCGATCTTCGTGCGCCCCTGGTCCTCGCGTGCGCGGAAGCGCGCGATCTCCGTATGCGTCGATCCGACGAGCATCTCGAGCTCCGCGGCCTCGCTCACCAGGCGCTGCAGCTCCCCGGCGAAGCGCCCGGCGATCTCCTCCGGACTGCTCACGGCCGGACCACCGAGCGGGAGGGGCATGTCATGCCCGCAGCGCCAGGCGGCAGCGCGTCATGCCGGCAGCTCCGGGCCGCTGATCCAGCCGTGCCGCATCGCGTAAACGACCGCCTGGGTGCGGTCGTTGACCGCGAGCTTCCGCAGGATGCTCGACATGTGGTTCTTCACGGTCTGCTCGGAGATCGCCAGGGCGTACGCGACCTCCTTGTTCGTCCTTCCCTGCGCGATGCTGTCGAGGATCTGCACCTCGCGCGGCGACAGAGGCGCGGCGGCGTGGGCCGGACCCTGCCCGTAGACCGACAGGTCGCGGAATTCCGCGAGGACCCTCGAGGCGACGGCGGGGCGGCTGAAGATCTTTTCGTTGATCGTGACGTGCCCGAGCCGCACCTTGCGGATCGTCGCCACGAGCTCCGAGGGGTCGCAGTCCTTGCGGAGATAGGCGGCCGCGCCGACGCGCATCGCCTCGACCAGGGTCTCCTCGCGGTCCTCGCTGGCGAGGATCACGACCCCGACGCGAGAAAGCTCGCGGCGGATGCGTCCCGTCGCGGCGAGTCCTGAAAGGCGGGGCAGGTCGGCCTCGATGACGAGCACGTCGGGCTCGAGCTCGACGACCCTCGTGACCGCCTCTTCGCCATTGCACGCGACCGCAAGGACCTCCATGTCGCCCTCCGTCTCGAGCACGCGGCGGACGCCGATCACCGTGATCTGGCTGGAATCGGCGAGCACGATGCGGATCGGGCGGCCGCCGGCCTCCGGCGACGTCAATAGAGCTCGGCCACGGGCAGCTGGAGCCGGATCGTGGTGCCCTGACCGGGCGAGGACAGCACGTGCAGCGACGCGCCGATGAGCTGCGCGCGTTCGCGCATCGCGATCAGGCCGACCGACGCGCGGCGGCGGGCCGCGCGCAGGATGTCGAAGCCGATGCCGTCGTCCACGCAGCTCAGCGACCAGCCTTCATCGGTCCTGGTCCACGCGAGGCGCACCGCGACGGCGCGCGCGTGCTTGTGGACGTTCTGGAGGGCCTCCTGCATGACGCGGTACACGGCCAGCTCCTGCGCGGGCGCCAGGCCCGTATCCGCCTCATCGACGTCGCACGCGATGGAGGTCCCGTGCCGTTCCTGGTATTCGGTGGCGTAGTCGCGGATCGCGCCCGCGAGCCCCAGCTGCGACAGCATCGGCGGCCGAAGGTCGTAGATCATCGCGCGCACGCTGTCGAGCGACAGCCGCAGCCGGGCCTTCAGCTCGGCGAGCTCGATCCGCAGCGTCGCCGAGAGCTCTCCGGGCACGCGATCGGCGACCCGCTCGAGGTACTCGACCTCGAGCAGCGCGTTCGCGAGGACCTGCGCGGGGCCGTCGTGCACGTCGCGGTACAGCCGCTCGCGTTCGGCCTCGAGGCTCTCGAGCACGCGATGGGCGACCCCGCGGTCCGCCAGGCGCGCGTCCCCCTCCGGCTCGCCGCCCGTACCGGTCAGGAACGCGGTGCTCGAGGCGATCTGGTCCACCGTGACCTTCAGCTGGCCGTACCGGCGGAACGCGCGCGCGACGTCCGACGCCTCGTCGGCCGCGAGCGGCCCCTCCGCCCGGCGCTGGTAGCCCCGGCCGAAGCTGGCGACCTCGCCACGGAGCCGCTTGACGTCCGTCCGCAGGCCCTCGGCGATCGCGTCGAACTGCGCATCCAAGTCTCCTCGGTCGCCCCCTCGCTCATCAGGCAAGCTTCCCACCGCGCCACTGTAGTACCAACTGCCGTCCCGGCCCGTAACGAAAGTCCCCCCTTTGCGGGGGAACCTCGTTCGCGCCTCGCCCGAGTTCGGGCGCACTGGCGACGGACGGCGTACGAGATCGGCGCGCCCTTGCGGGGTGCGGACGGCCTACGAGTTCGGCGCGCCCTTGCGGGGTGCGGTCGGCCTAGGGGACGTCGACCACGACGAAGCCCTGCGAGGCCCGCCGCACCCGCCAGCCGAGGTCGGCGGCCCTGACCGCGAGGGCGTCGCCGGGGCGGACGAGCAGCGTCCGCACGCCCCGCCGCGCGAGCACCTCGCGCCACCCGGGGAGCGCGCCGACGATCGTCTTGTAGTCGTCGAGCGTCGCGCCGAGGTACGGCACGAGCCGGCCGTCGATGAACACCGGGGTCCGCGGCGCGTACCAGACGAGGAAGCCGCCCCAGTCGTAGGCATTGAACAGCCCCGGGCCGGACGGTAGGTCGGGCAGCGCCGCGACGGGGAGGGCCATGAGGTCGGGCGCGCGCGGCCCGATGGTGATGGCGCCCGCGAGGAGCAGCGCGGCCGCCGCCGCGACCAGCGCGTCGGTGCGCGCCGATGGAGGGCTCGAGGCGGGGAGCCGCGGGAACGGGACGTCGAGCCTCACCGCCTCACGCAGGGAGCGCCAGGCGTCGGGGACCGCTCCGGCGAGGTACGGAGCGGCGGCGATCGCGAACAGCTGCATGTGCCGGGCGGCGGTCAGCGAAAGGAGCGCGATGGGCACGAGGGTGGCGGCCTCCCGCAGCCCGACCGGGCGCACGAGCATCGCGCATCCGAGCACGAGCGCGAGCGTCAGCGCGTACAGCGCGCCGGCAGCGGTCCGCACGTCGGGGACCGCCCACTCCTGGATGTCGCGTGGCGGATGCACGAGGTGGAGCCCCGGGTTCGCCCACGTCGCGGCGAGCGCGGGGGTGGCGAAGGTGGCCGCGAGCGTCAGCGCTCCAGCCAGCGCGTAGGTGCGCGCGCGCCCCCTCTCGCTCCAGGCGCCCTCGGCGCACGTGGCGATGACGACCACCGCGCCGAGCGCGTACGAGCCGTGGACGTTCGCCCAGAGGAGGACCGCCGCCGGGACCGCGTACAGCGCGCGGTCGCTGCCGGAGCGTCCGGCGCGCAGCAGGACGAGCGTCGCGGCGAAGAGGATCGTACCGAACAGCTCGGGGCGTTCGGTCCACGAGAAGCGCGACAGAAGGATCCCCGGGATCGCGGCGAGCGCCGCCACCAGCGGGCCGCGTGGTCGTGCGAGCAGCGCGTAGGCGACGATCAGGGCGACCAGGATCGCGACGCCGATCGTCCGCAGCCCGACCACTCCTCGCCATTCGCCCGCGAGGTACGCCGCGTACCACGCCAGCTGCCCGAGCCACTGGTCGGCGGGCAGCGGCGACCCGGCCACGGTCCACGAGAAGGCGTCGATGCGGACCAGGCCGCGCGCGAGCGTCTCCCGTGCGGTCGCGAGGTGCCAGAACAGATCCGGATCGCTCGCCCCGAACGGGGCGGACGACGCGGCGAATAGCGCGCCGACGACCAGCGGCACGCCGAAGGAGATGCTCTGCCGGCGCGGCGCGGTCACCGGGGGCGCCCGAGGAGGATGAAGCGCTGGCCCGAAGCCACGACGGACCAGCCCTGGTCGCGCAGCGCTTCGGCGAGCGGATGCCGCGGATCGATCAGCACCTGGCTGACCTGGCGGCGATCGAGGGCCTCGCGCCAGCGAGGGCGCACCTCGACGGCAACGAGGTAGTCGTCGAGCACCTCCGGCAGGAAGAGGAAGAGTCGGCCGTCGATGAAGACCCCGCGCTCGGGGACGCGCCAGATGAGGAATCCGCCCCAGTCGTACTCGTTCAGGAGCACCCCGCTCGAGGATCGCAGCGCCGCTATCGCGCCGACCGGATACCGCGAATCGTCGGGTGCTGACGGCGCGTCGCGGGCGGACGCCGCCGCCCCGGCCACCAGCGCCAGCGCGACGCCCGCGGCCACGGCGTCCGGGATGCGGATGCGCGCGAGCGGGTCCCGCGCGGGGAGCGAGCGCGCGAGAAACGGCACGGCCGCGAACGCGAAGAACGGAAGATGTCGCTGCGCGGACAGCGCGAGCCACAGGAGCGGCACGAGCAGCAGGGCGTCGAGCAGCGTGCCGCCACGGAGCAGCGCCGCCACGAGCACGCCGACGGCGAATAGCGCGAAGACCGCGCCTGCCGGCGTCAGGACGTCGAGCGGGGTCTCCTCGGCGATGACGCGCGGTGGCGCGCTGACGTGGGCGACCGCGGCGCCGATCCCGAGCGCACCGGGATCCAGGAAGCTGAGCGCGAGCGCGCCGGCCGCGGCGGCGACGAAGGCCCACGCTGAGCGCCGGGCAACGACAGCCTCGATCGCGAACGCGGCTGCCAGAAAAAGGCCGAGCGCGAAACCCCCGTGGAGGTTGGCCCAGACCATGACCAGCGGCGGCAGCGCCATGAGGATGCGCGGACGGCCCAGCGACGCGCGCTCGCGGGCGACGACCAGCAGCTCGAGAGCGATCGGGAACAGCGCGAGCGTGAAGAGCTGCGGCCGATCGCCCCAGGTGATCTTCGACAGCACCAGGGCCGCGGCAGAGAGCGCGACGGCGATGACGCCCGAATGCGTCGCCCGAAGGGCGAGGCGTGTCACGAAGAACGCGGCGGCGGCGACGCAGACGGCGCGAAGCACCGCGAGTCCGCTCCAGCCCCCCGCCGTGTACGCGAGGTACAGGACGACCTCGCCGAGCCACTCCCCGACGCTGTAGGGCTGCCCGGGCGCGGTGCTCGAGAACAGGTCGCGGTCGAGGATGGCGTGGTGCTCGACCATCCAGCGTCCCGAAGCGAGATGCCAGTACGTGTCCGGGTCGGCCGATGGCAGGCCCACCGCGAGAATGAAGGCGCAGGCGGCCATCGAAAGAGGAAGAGCGTGCGGGCGAATGCGCCTCACGGGGAGGCGGCACAGGGAGGAGCCAGCGGATCGTCGACGCGGTATATCACGACGTCGCCGCGCTCGATCGGAGCGGATAGCCAGTATTCGCCGCCGGCGCGACGGTACAGCGCGTCGAACGCGCCGAAGCGCGTCGGCTCAAGGACGATCGAGCCGACGCCGTAACGGGCCGCGACACATCTGGCCTCGGCGACCGTCGTCGGCGTGACGAATACCTCCCCGCGGCCGCTGATCCACCGCCACGCCGCGGCATCGACTGCCATGAAGGGCTCGCCAGCGGGGATCGCATCGATCGCCGCAGCGCGCGACCGATAGGGGACGTTGAAGGCCGTGTCCCACTCGGTGACGGCCGTGTACGAGATGTACGCCGCGCCCGCGACGGTCGCCAACGCGAGCGCGGCGCGGAATGCGAGGACCCGGCGCCTGAACCATTCCTCACCACCGTGGACCGCGAGCGCGACCCCGAAGGGAAGAAATGCCGAGAGGGAGTGAAAGAACGATCCGCGGGTGGAGTGGAGCGTCCACGCCAAACTCTGCGCCAGATAGACGAGCAGGAGCATTCCGGCCCACGCCCGGACCTCGGGCCGTGCGAAAGCCGCGCGCACGCCGCCGGCGATCGGCGGGACGAGGATGACCATGAACGCCAGAAGCGCGACGAAGGCGTTCGACGCGAGAGCCTCGCCCTTCGCTTCCAGGACGACCGGCCACGCGGCGAGGAACTCCTGCGGGCTGGGGGGCGTGAGGGCGAAGAACTGTTCGTAGTGGACAAGCAGGACGCTTCGAGATAGGAGGTCGACGGCCGGCTGCAAGGAGAGGTCGCGCACGAGCCAAGCGGATCCGATGGCCAGCGCGGCGGCCGCACCGGCCATCCCCGCCGGACGGGAACGCCCGCGGCGCGCGAGCGCCAAGATCGCAAGACCGAAGAGCGCGCCCTCGGCGCGCGCGAGGAACAGCAATCCGACCGTCACCCCGGCCGCGAGCCCCGCAGGCACGTCGCCCCGCGCGGCCCGCGCGTAAAGAAGGAAGAACCCCGTGCCGAGAAGCGCGGCCGGGGCGAACGAATCGAGCGCTACCCACGCCGGCGCGAAGACACCTCCCAGACCGACCAGCGCCGCGGCCACGCATGACGGGAGTGGAGCGACGCCGAGGGCTCGTGCGGACGCGTACCCGGCGGCGGGGACGGCCGCGGCGAAGGCGATGACGGCGAGCTGGGCCCCACGGAACGCCCCGACCCAGCCGCCCAACACGACGATCCCGCCGGCCTGCAGCGCTGTCGACAGGGGCATCCAGAAACGGTGGCTCGGGACTGGCAGAGCCTCGAGATGCGGCGCTTCGAGGAAATTCCAGACGAAGTCGACGGTCAGCCCTTCGCCGCGCGCCAGCCGCGCCGCCGTATCGACGTAGTAGTACGCATCGGTGTAGCCCGGCTGAACGACGACGAGCGCGGCAGAGACCAGGCGCACGGCAAGAGCGGCGAGCGAAACGGCGAGCAGCGCCACCATCGGCGCCCTTGTGGTTACGGCTGTTCTGCCACTCAGCGGCTTCCGATGCGCTGGGCGCGGTGGGTGCGCGCGTACACGACGCCGCCGATGACGATCACGGAGAAGACACTGACGGCGCGGTCAAGGACAGCCACCGCCACGCCGTTGTGCTGGGACATGCCGAAACCTGTCGTGAGCACGTACACCATGGCGATCTCGACGAAGCCGAAGCCGGCCGGGGTGAGCGGGATCGTCGTCAGCAGCGAGGACGCCACAGCGACGAAGACCACCCCGGATAACGGCAGCTCGAGGCCGAGCGCCGCGAGCACCAGCGCGAGTCGCCCCGCTTCCGCGAGCCAGATGATCAGAGTAAGGGGGCCCACTTCGGGCAGAGCACGGAAGCTGTGCAGCACCCCCTCACGGAAGAGGCGGCCTATCCGTCGGACGTTCTGCGGAAAGAAGCGGGCGATGCGCGGAGCGACGACGTAAAGGCCCACCGTACCGAGCGCGATGAGGATCGCCAGCACGGCGCCCGAGACGTACACCAGGCGGAGGTCCGGTAGCACCGTGCGTCCGAAGGCGATGTAGCCGCCGATGACGAGGAAACCGAAGACGGCGATGAGGTCGAGAAGGCGCTCGGCCACGACGACGCCCACGGTGCGTGACATGGAGATCCCGAATCGCTGCCGCACGAGATACGAGCGATACAGATCTCCGAGCTTCGCAGGCACGAGGCAGTTCACGAACCATCCGAGGAAGAGGATCTGAAGCAGGTCGCGTCCGCGCACGTTCGCGCCGCCCTCGCGCAGCAGCCGCGCCCACCTCCACGAGCGGAGCGGGAACGTGGCGTAGTACACCGCCAGCGCCCCGGCCAGCGGCAGCGGCGCGGCGCGGCCGATGGTGGCGAGCACCTCGGCCCAATTGATGTTCCGCGCGACCAGGACCAGCAGCACGATCGGGATGAGCGTCGACACCGCTTCGCGCCACCCGAAGAGCTGTCGCCGGACGGCGACGTCGTCGGTGTGCTCGGCCTGGTCGGCCAGCGCCTCGATCGTGGAGTCCTCGACGTGCGAGGGCGCCGGTCCTATGAGGCTGTCGTCTACGGCCGGAGTCGGTCGAGCCATTTCCGCAGCTTGTCGTACCGGGTGGAGAAGTGGATCGCGTGACCCGCCAGGCGTCCGTGGACCGTGCCTTTGCGCACCGCCTCGACGAAGTCGTCGCGACCGGTGAACGGATCGACCTCGAGGTACGCGCGCCCGAGCTCCCACGGCCGGTGAGCATCGCTGCCGACGATGCCGGCGAGGCGATGCTCTGTGGCGAACGCGGCCGCGCGCCGGTTGTCGCCGGCGAAGGCCTCACGCGCGTTGAAGACCTCGATGGTGTCGATGTCACGTACCACACGGGCGAGAGCCTCGTGTTTGATCCGGTAGATGCGGTTGTGACTGAAGGGGTGTGGGATCGACACGATGCCACCCTGGTCCTTTATCCGCGCGATCGTCTCCTCGGCCGAGAGGCCGCGCGGGATGGCGCGCTCGAGGAAGAGCCCGATGATCTCGCCGTCGCGGGAGCTGACCTCCTCCCCCACGATCACGGTGAACCCGTCCGCCAGCTCCCGCAGTCGCAGCGCCCCTTCGATGGTGTTGTGGTCGGTCGCGCAGACGACGTCGAGGCCCACGGCCTTCATGGCCTTCGCCTGCACGGCGACGGGGGTGCGGCTATCGGGAGAGTGTTCGCAGTGCGTATGCGCGTCGAGGCGCAGCCGGCGCTCTGCCGTCATGCCCGTCCTTTCTCGCCCGCCTCGGCGACGATCGCGGCGACGCGCTCGCGGAATCGTGACACATCGAATCGCCGTGCCGACTCGCGCAGCGCGGCGGCGGAGAACGACGCGCGCTCCACTCCGCGCACCTTTTCCGCGAACGCTTCGGGCGCCGCGTCATCGACGAGCGCGCCGTCGATGCCGTCCCGCACGATCTCCGGCGCTCCTCCGGCCCGGAGCGCCACCACGGGCGCGCCGGAGGCGAGCGCTTCAGCGCAGACGATGCCGAAGTCGTCCTCGGCGGGGAACACCAGCCCGCGCGCCGCGCCGAGCAGCTCCCGTTTCGTCGCCTCGCTCACGCGGCCGGAAAAAGTCACGTTGTCCCTGGCGATGCGCTCGAGCGCGCCGCGCTCGCGTCCCTCGCCCACGATCAAGAGGCGCATCCCGACCTCGTTGAACGCCCGGATGGCGAGGTCCGCGCGCTTGTAGCGCACGAGCCGCCCCACGAAGAGCCAGAAGTCGCCCCGCTTCGCGGCCGGCCGGAAGGAGTCGACGTCGACGGGCGGATGCACGACCTCCGCCTCGGCACCGTAGTAGCGGGCGATGCGCTCGCGGACGGCGTGCGAATTCGCGAGCCAGCGGTCCACGCGGCGCGCGAAGGCGAGGTCCGCCGGGCGCAAGCGGCGGATCATGTCGCGCACGACGGGCCGCAGCGGCAGAGGCACCTCCTCGCGGACGTACTCGTCGCTCCAGTCCCAGAGGTAGCGCGTCGGTGAGTGGCAGTAGGCGACGTGCGCGGTGCGCTCGGCCATGGACAGGCCCTTGATGAAGCCGCTGGTCGACGTCAGCAGCACGTCGGTGTCCGCGGACACCCGTAGGCCGGCCGCCGCCCCGGGGTAGAGCGGCAGCAGCAGGCGGTGCGCTCCGCCGCGCAGCGGAAGGCGCTGGAGGTACGACGGCCTCATGTCCCATCCTGGCAGTGCGCCGTAGCGCGAGCGGTCGTGGAAGAACGTGTACACCGGCGCCGCGGGCCAGAGCGCGTGCAGCGCGTCGACGACCGCCTCCGCTCCACCGTGCACCGAGAAGTATTCATGCGCGAGCGCGACGTTCATCGGCGCGCGCGCCGCAGCAGGACGAGGAGCGCGAAGAGCGGAAGCACGCGCTGGCGCCGCCACCGCCGCGGTTCGCGGGCGAGACGCCAGAGCCACTCAAGCCCCGCGCGGTGGACGAGGGGCGGCGCGACGCTCGCGATCCCGGCGACCTGGTCGAATACCCCGCCTACGCCGATCGCGAGGCGCACCGACGGCAGAGCGGGGACGTTCCGCGCGATCCAGCGCTCCTGCTTGGGCATTCCGTACGCGACGAGCAGCACCGCGGGCGCCGCCGCCGCGACGCGTGCGCGGGTCCTCTCGTCGGCGGCGGGATGCGGCGACCCGGCGGCCGCCCCCGAGAGGCGCAGCCCGGGATGCCGCGCCTGCAACCGCGACGCGGCGCGTTCGGCGACGCCGGGCCCAGCGCCGAGAAGGAACACCCGGGAGCCCAGCGGGACAAGCCGCTCCATGAGCGCATCCACCAGCACGCGCCCGGGCACGCGTCCGGGCAGCGGATCGCCGAGGAGGCGCGACGCGACAAGTACGCCGGTGCCATCAGCGACGACGAGGTCGGCGGAGCGCGCGATCGCCGCCACGTCGGGCTCCCGGCGCGCCAGCATCACGAACTCGGGATTGGCCGTCACGACGAACGACCGTTGTCCTCGGGCGAGGCGGCCGACGAGCAGTTCCACCGCTTCCGAGGCGTGCACGCGATCGAAGCCGACGCCGAGGACGTCGACGCGCGGCCGCATCGATCAGTGGACCGGTACGAGGCTCTTTTTGAAGAACTCGAAATGCTCCAGCGCCAGCCCGGTGCCCTTCGCGACGCAGTAGAGCGGATTGTCCGCCGCGTAGCACGCGACGCCCGTGACCTGGGTCAGCAGCCGGTCCATGTTGCGCAAGAGCGCGCCTCCGCCGGAGAGCACCATCCCCTTGTCGATGACGTCGGAGCCGAGCTCGGGCGGCGTTTCCTCGAGGACGGCCTTCACCGCGCCCACGATCTGGCCGAGGACGGGCTCCATCGCCTCGCTCACCGCGTTGCTGCGGATCGTGATCGTGCGCGGGAGACCGGCGATGAGGTCACGTCCCCGGACCTCCATGGTGAGCTCGGGATCGAGCGGAAGCGCCGAGCCGATCTGGATCTTGATGTCCTCCGCGGTGCGCTCGCCGATCATCAGGTTGTAGCGCTTGCGCACGAAGCTCGCGATCGCGTCGTCGAGCTTATTGCCCGCGGCGCGGACGCTGCGCGAAACGACGACGCCGCCGAGCGAAATCACCGCGATCTCAGCGGTGCCCCCCCCGATGTCGATGATGAGGTTGCCGCTCGGGCCGGAGATCGCGAGGTTCGCGCCGATCGCCGCGGCCAGCGGCTCCTCGATGAGGTATGCCTCACGCGCGCCGGCGCGGAGCGCGGCGTCCTTGACCGCGCGCCGCTCGACGCTCGTGACGCCCGAGGGGACGCAGATCATCAGCTCGGGGTGGAACAGCCGGATGCGGCCGCTCACCCTGTCGATGAAGTGCCGCAGCATGTGTTCGGTGATCACGTAGTCCGCGATCACGCCGTCGCGCATGGGCCGAAGGGCGGTGATGCCGCCCGGGGTCCGCCCGATCATGAGACGCGCTTCTTCCCCCACGGCGACGATCCTCGGGCGCGCGGAAGGCTCGTCGCGCACGAGCGCGACCACCGAGGGCTCGCTCAGGACGATCCCCCTGCCGCGCACGTACACGATGACGTTGGCGGTGCCGAGGTCGATGCCGATCTGGCGTGCGAGCACGAGCGAGCGTTCTCTCCTCTCTTCGCCGGGGAAGCGGTCGCGGAGGAACGCAGTGTAGTGGCGGCCCTCAGGCCGAACGCGCCTCGCTCGCCCGCGGAGCCTCTTTCCCGATGATCCGGGTGCGGGAGAGGACCTGGGCCATGACGTAGTACCCGACGTAGGCGACGACCTCGCCCAGCGAAGCCTGATCGGAATACCCGAGCAGGGACCGCAGGACGCTGCCGAAGCCCTCGCCGTCCGGCAAGACACCGCCGAGCTCCCACACGACGGGCCCGCCCGGCAGAACCCCGGCTTCCACGAACTCGTGCACCCCGTGCATCACGAGGCCCGCGGCGAAGACGATGAGCAACGCGCCGGTGACCCTGAAGAAGGTCCCGAGGTCGATGCGCCGGCCGTAGACGTAGATGAGTACGCCGATGGCGATCGCGGTCGCGAACCCGGCGAGCGTTCCGAGGAGCTTTCCCTGACCCGGCGCGGCGAACAGCAGGAGCGCCGTTTCCACGCCCTCGCGCAGGACGGTGAAGAACGCGAGGGCGAGGATGCCCATGCCCGCGCCGCGCCGCCCGAGCACGTCACGCACGCCGCTCTGGAGCTCCGCCTTCATGTATCGCGCGCGCTGGAGCATCCAGAAGATCATCCAGGTGAGGAAGGCCGCGGCGAGGAGCAGCGCGCTGCCCTCGAAGAGCTGCTCGGTGGCGCCCTCGAACTCCGCGTCGAGCGCGTTCAACAGGCCGAGCACCGCGAGGCTCACCGCGCCGGCAGCCGCGACCCCCGCCCATACCCACCGGTGCGCGCCACGCGCCCCCACCTGCGAGAGGTACGCGAGCACGATCCCGACGATGAGGGTCATCTCGACGCCCTCGCGGAGCGCGATCAGCAGTGCGCTAATGTCAGCGGCGGACACTGGCCCTCCTGGGCGCGGGGACTCGACTTAGGCGAGCCTAACAAATTCCTACGGCGTTACTTGAAAATCGAGGTCCGATGAGCTCTTCGGCGAGCGAGGAATATCTCCAGGCTATCTACACGCTGGCGGACGAGACCGGCAGCGCGATCGCAGCGCGCCTGGCGGAGTTCCTGCGCGTCTCGCCGCCCGCGGTCTCCGAGATGCTGCACCGGCTCGAGCGCGATGGGCTGATCGCCTTCGACGATCGTAAAGTCGTGCATCTTACCAACGAAGGGCGGACCGCGGCCGAGTCCATCGTGCGGCGGCACCGGCTCTCCGAGCGGTTCCTCGTGGACATCCTCGGATACCCCTGGTGGCAGACGCACGAAGAGGCCGAACGCATCGAGCACGCGCTCACGCCCGAGATGGAGGAGCGGCTCCGCCGTGCGCTCGGCGATCCGCAGGCGTGCCCGCACGGCAACCCGATGCCCGGGGTCGCCGCCACGCCGACGCGCACCCTCGGCAGCGTCGCGCCGGGCGAGGACGCGACGATCGAACGTATCCCGGACCAGTTCGAGCACGAGCCCGGGTTCCTCGAATACCTCGACGGGGAGGGCATGCGGCCGGGGGTGGAGCTGCGGATGATCGAACGGCGCGACGGACGACTCCGGCTGCGCGTGGCCGGGGAGGAGCACGACGTGAGGTCGGACTGCGCCGACAAGGTCCTGGTGCGCGCGTGAGCGATCCCGTCGCTTCAGCGGGTCCCCGGGTAGGGACGATCTACGTGCAGGCGTCCCCCCAGGGCGGCTTCCTCGCCGACGTCCTCGAGCTGCCCGGCTGCCTCGCGCGCGGCGCGACGCGCGACGACGCCGTGGAGCGGGTGCGCGTCGCGTTCGCCGACTACCTCGAGCTGCTCGGCTCGCGCGGCGTCTCGACGGACCACTGGAAGGACCTCGATCCGGGGACGTTCGAGGTCAAGGATGCGGACGTGCCCTTCACCTTCCCCGAGGATTTCCAGCCGATGCAGGAGCACGAGCTGCGCGACTTCCTGCACCGCTTCGAGGCGTCGCGCGCCGCGCTGCTGGCGCTCGTCCGCGGACTTTCGCCCGACGAGATCGAGCTGCGCGTAACGCCCGACGCGTGGAGCATCCGCGAAACGCTCGAGCACGTCGCGCTCACCGAGGTGCGCCTGCTGTCGCGGCTGGAGAAATGGCCCGATCCGGAATTCGCGACACTCCAGGCGGTGCACCGGATGGCCTTCCAGCGCTTCAGCGTCATGGAGCCGGAGGACACCTCGCTCGACCACACGATCGACGGACGCCGCTGGAGCACGCGCAAGGTCATGCGCCGTATGCTCGAACATGAATACGAGCACCTCGGTCAGATCAAGGAGCAGCTCGCAGCGCTCGGCTCGGACCGCCCGCCGGAATAGCCCGGCGGCCTACGTCTCGAGGGCGTAGGCGATGGCGTCGTCCAGCGGCATGGCGGCGCCCGCGTCCCAGATCGCGCGCTCCCCGGCGTCCGCTGGCGGCACGGTGCCCACCTCCGGGTCCTCTGGGAGCTGCATGGCCGCCAGATTGCCCGCACCGCTTGCGATGACGAGGGCGCTCGACGCGCCCGCCAACTTCAGGGACCGCTCCCGCCGCCCCTCCGCGTCCCGCCAGGATCGCGAAACGGTATAGGTCGATGGCGATCGACGACTTATCGCGAATCGGCGCTTGCAGACGAAGACTTTCCTCGAGCGAGGCGCGGGCTCCCGCAAGATCACCCTGGCGGATGGCCGCTATCCCCCGGACGTTGAGGGCCCACCCGATCAGGAAGGCATCGTTCAACTTCCGGAACTCCACCAGCGCGTCATCGGCGGCCCGGCGGGAGCCCTCTAGGTCACCCTGCTGCAAGAGGACCATCGCCTCGCCGAAGCGGGCCCGCGCGACTCCGGGCGCATCACCTACGAGCGCGTAGACCTCCTGCGCCTCGTGCAGCAACGCCCGTCCTCTGTCCAGGTCGGAGCGCGTGATGATGAAGGCGAACGACAGGTCGTAAAGCGCGTTCGCGATGGCCGCGGGGTCGCCACTCTGCCGCGCGAGTTCGAGCGCCTCGGTGTACAGACGAGCCGCCTCGTTCATGTCGGCCTGCCAGTAGGCGAGACCTCCGGCCGCACCGAGGCCAAGAATCCGTAGCGCCAACTCCGCGTCTGTCCACGGCAGGGCCAGCACCCGCCTGGCCCTTTCGCGCGCCTCGCTGAGGTGGCCGCGCATCTGCC
>JBBPYG010000043.1:0-8338 GCA_038200085.1 Candidatus Limnocylindria bacterium
ACCGTTGCGATTGGGTTGCGGCGTCCACACACTCGTCGTGTGGCACCGCTCATCAGCGGCATCGCGCTCGTCTTCCTGTACGTCACGGACCTGCGCCGCGCGACGTCGTTCTAATCCGCCGAAGAACGTGACTCGCAGCCGGCTCGTTCCTTACGCATGCGCCTTGCTGAACGGCGGCGCCGCGGTCGCTCTTGCTGCGCTCTCGCCCGGCACGCTCGCGCAGTCCGACGTTCGGGCGCGAGCCGACTTCATCCACGGCCATCTGCTCGCATGGCGGGGCGGGTGGGCCGTCTGGATGGCGGCCTCGACCAGCCTTCTGCTCCTTCTGATCTGGTGGTCGCGGCAAACCTGCGGGGGCCCCGCCCTCGCAGACCCCCGGCACGGCGGGCGCGAGGAGCGCATCCTGGGCAGGACCCGGCGCCGCGGTGGCGATCCGCCGAGCCCAGGCGGGCGTCACGGTTTGCCGCGACTGCCTCCGCCGCTCGCGATCGCAGGGATCGGGCTCGGGTTCGACCTCATCGGAGAGTCGCTCCAGATCGTCGCCATCCCGGACGCGCCGGCGCTCATGCCCCTGGCGGTGCTCCTGACCGCGGGCGTCGCGAACGGGTCCTACACCGCCGCCGGTGCGCTGCTGACGATGCGCACGCGCCTGCGCGGTTGGCGCGCCGCGTGGACGTGGGCCGTGTGGGCTGCGGGCGTCGGCGTCAGTGTGACGGCCTTCACGGGAAGCGTGAGCGGGCTGGTCCTCACGAGCGCACTGCTGTTCGCGCTCTTCTGCCCGTGGTGCATCGCGCTCGAACGCTGGCTGCGGCGGTGAGGCGCGTCATCGTCCTCGGCGGGACCGGATTCTTCGGCGGGATCATCGTGGCATTGCTCCGCGAGCGGGGCATGGAACCGGTCGCGGCCTCCCGTTCGGCCGGAGCCGACCTGCGCCTCGACGCCGAGGATCCCGGCAGCCTGCGGGAGGTCCTGCGGCCGCACGACGTGATCGTCGATGCCGCGGGTCCGTTCCAGCGGCGCACCGCAGCGCTCCTCGATGCCGTCATCGAGCGCGGATGCGACGTCATCGACATCTCGGACAGCCTCCGATACACGAGGCTCGTCTACGCCCGCGCCGATGCGATATCGGGCGCGGGGATCGCCGTGCTCACGTCGTGCAGCTCCATCTCCACGGTGCTCGCGGCGGCGGTCACCGCCAGCGGGATCGCCGATCCGGCGATCGTCCGCGGGTTCATCCGACCCGCGTCCCGCGAGACGAGCCACGCGGCGACCGTGCGCGCTTTCCTCGCGTCCATCGGCCGGCAGATCGAGACGTTCGACAACGGGCAGCTGCACGGCGCGACCGGGTGGCGGCGCTCGAGGACGTTCCCGGCGAGCGGCGCGAGGAGCGGGCTGGTGGAGAGCGCGGCCGCGCTGACGCTCCCGCGGGCGTGGCCGAACCTCCGCGCCGTCGAGATCTTCGTCGATCCGAACCTGCCACCCGCGATCGCCGTCGGCCTCGATGCAGCAGCGCGGGCCGCGTGGCTGCGACGGGCCACGTTAAGGATGCTTCCCGCACTCCTGGCCGTGGGGAGGCTGCTCGGTTCGCCACATGGCGCGTTCGCGGTCGAGATCGAGGGCGGCGGCGAGGCGATCACGCGGATCCTGTCCGCGTCGCGCGGCAGCTACCTCACCGCGGTGCTGCCCGCTGTCCTCGCGGCGTCCACGCTGGCGGCCGATCGTTTCCCCCACGCGGGCGTGGTCAGTGCCGACCGCCAGGTGGACCCGGATGAGCTCTTCGCCGAGCTTCGCCGCTTCGGGATCACCTCGAGGACCGCGTCGCGACCTATTCCTCGAGTGGCGCGATCGTCTCCGCGGCGTCGCTGACGAACATGTGCCCTGGCCGATGCGCGGCGAACCATTCGCATCCGCTCGCCTCCAGCACGGCCTGCGGGGTGACACCGCATCCCCAGAACACGGGCACCTCGCCCGGCAGGATCGGGACCGCGTCTCCATAGTCGGGAGCGGACAGGTCATGGATACCGAGCCGCGCCGGATCCCCGATATGGATTGGCGCGCCGTGCGAGCCGGGATAGCGCGCGCAGATGGCAGCCGACCGTCCGGTCAGCGCTTCCGGGATCGGCCGCATCGAGACGACCATGGGTCCGTGCAGCCGTCCGGCGGGAGCGCACTCGACGCTCGTTCGATACATCGGCACGGTGCGGCCGAGATCGATATGGCGGATCGAGATCCCTTCCCGCCGCAGCGCTTCCTCGAACGAGTAGGAGCAGCCGAGCAGGAACGCGACGAGGTCCGCGCGCCAGAGCGCACGCAGGTCATCGACCTCGCGCCAACCGCCGGGGCCGAATGCGCGGTAGCCGGGTATGTCGGTGCGCAGGTCCGCCCCCGGTGCCAGGCGCATCGGCTCTGGCGACCCCGGAGCGGTCACATCGAGCAGCGGGCATGGCTTCGGATTGCGCAGGCAGAACTCCCGGAATTCGTCGGCCCAGTCGCGCGGCAGGACGACGAGGTTCGCCTGCGCGTAGCCGGGAGCCAGCCCAGCGGTCCCCCGCCGGTGGCGTCCGGAGCGGATGGCAGCGCGGATCGCCACCGGTCCGAGCGATGCCATCTCGGATGACGAGGACCGCGCGCTCGCGGATGCGGAGGTGCTCACGCTCGCTGCACGCTCACTAGATCCCAAGGTACGCCTGGCGCACGAGGTCGCTGCCGAGGAGCTCGCTGCCAGGGCCATCGAGGACGATCCGGCCGGTCTGCAGCACGTAGGCGTGGCTGGCCAGCTCGAGCGCCTCGCGGACGTTCTGCTCGACGAGGAGCACGGCGGTGCCGAGCGCGGGGAGCCGGCCGATCGCGTCGAACAGCTTCTCGACGATCAGCGGCGCGATCCCCAGCGTCGGCTCATCCAGGAGCAGGAGGCGCGGCCGCGACATCAGCGCACGGCCCACCGCGAGCATCTGCTGCTCGCCGCCCGACAGCGTTCCTGCTCCCTGCCCGCCGCGTTGACCGAGCACCGGGAAGAGCTCGAAGACCGCGTCGCGGGCCTGGTGGATCGCCTGCGCATCGCGGACCGTGTAGGCACCCAGCCGCAGGTTCTCGCTGACGCTGAGACGCGCGAACACGTGCCGGCCCTCGGGCACGTGAGCGATGCCGAGTCGCACGATGTCATGCGCCCGCATTCCGACCAGATCCGTGCCGCCGGTTCGCGCGGTGCCCGCTCGAGGGCGCACGACCCCGGAGAGGGCACGCAGCAGCGTCGTCTTTCCCGCGCCGTTCGCACCGACGACCGCGACGATGCTGTTCTCCGGGACCGAGAGGGACACCTCATGGAGCACGGGCACGCCGCCGTACCCGGCGACGAGGCTCGTCACCTCGAGCAGCGGCTGGGTCATGACGAGCGGGCGAAGCGCGTGCCGAGGTAGGCGTCGACCACTTTCGGGTCGCGGGCGACCTCCGCCGGGAGGCCCTCCGCGATCAGGCGTCCCTGCTCGAGTACCACGACGCGATCGGCCAAGGGCATCACCACCTCCAGTACATGCTCGACGAGCACGACCGTGAGTCCCCGGTCTCGCAGCCCGCGTACGAGCGCGACTGCCTCGGCGACCTCCCGCGGGGTCAGCCCGCTCATCACCTCATCCAGGAGCACGACGCGTGGCTCGGTCGCGAGCGCACGCGCCAGTTCCAGCCGCTTTCGTTCGGCGGTGGTGAGGTTACGTGCGAGGATCCCGGCGCGTGCGGCGAGCCCCAGTTCGTCGAGGATCTCCAGCGCGCGCCGCCGCGCGAGCCCGACCGCAGAGGCCCGCAGCAGCGCCCCGATGAGGACGTTGTCGATCGCGCTGAGGTATGGAAAGACGCGGACCACCTGGAACGTCCGCACGAGCCCACGCCTCGCGAGCTCGCTCGCCGAACGGCGGGTCACGTCCGCTCCGGCGAGTCGCACCCGGCCGGAATCGGCACGCAGGAATCCGGTGATGCAGTTGAAGAGCGTCGTCTTTCCCGCTCCGTTCGGGCCGAGAAGTCCGAGGATCGAGCCCTCGGCCACCGAGAAGGAAACGTCATCGTTCGCCAAGACGCCGCCGAACTTCTTCGTGATGCCCGCGACCTCGAGGATGGCGGTCACGATGCGCGCGCCATGCGCCGGGTCAAACCATCGGCCGCGGCGGCGAGTCCGCCCGGCTGAGCGACGCTGACAAGGACGATGAGCGCGCCATAAATGACGAGATCTGCGCCACGCCCGGTGCCGCCGAACTGGTTGCGGGTCAGCTCGGAGAGCGGGATCAGCACGCAGGCTCCGAGGAACGGGCCGTACGCGCGCCCGGCGCCGCCGAGGATCGCCACGAGCGCGATGAGGATGGACAGCGAGAGCGGGAAGACCGAGTCGGCGTCGATGAAGAGAACGTACTGCGCGTAGAAGGTTCCGCACAGCGCGGTCAGCGCCGCCGAGACTGCTCCCGCCGCCAGCTTGTAGCGGGGCACCGAAACGCCCACGCTCCGCGCGGCAGCCTGGTCCTCGCGGATCGCCCGCAGGTAGTAGCCCATGCGCCGACGCTCGATCAGCAGTGTTACCGCGAGCGACACGACGTACAGCCCGAGCGCGACGAAGTAGTACGGCAGCCGCGTCTCCTGGAACTGATAGTTGATGAGCGCGGTCGGCAGGATCGGGAGGAACAGCCCGCGCGCCCCACCCACGACGTCGCTGCTGCGAACCAATGTGTGTGCGATCTCTCCCACCACGATCGTCGCTATGGCGAAGTAGTGGCCGGCCAGCCGGAACGTCGGGTAGCCGACTGCGAGCGCGAGTCCCGCGGCGACGAGCGCGCCGGCCAGCATGCCGATCCATGGAGTGAGCCCGAGATGCTGGAGCAGAAGCGTGCTCGTGTAGGCACCGGTCCCGAAGAAGACCGCGTGGCCGAACGAGACCTGGCCGGCGTACCCCCCGAGGATGTTCCAGGCGGTCCCGAGCGCGGCGTAGAGCAGGACCAGCACGCCGATGTTGATGGCGTTCGGGGATCCGAGGACGAACGGGTAGGCCAACGCCGCGGCGAGCGCCGCGGCCGGCAGCCACCTGGTCACGCTCGGCCGAGCAGACCTTGGGGCCGTACGAACATCACGAGGAGGTAGAGCGTGTAGGCGATGGCGAACTTGTACGTGGGGTCGAGCAGCACCCCCGCCACATCGGTGACCACGCCGAGGAGCACGCCCGCCAGCATCGCCCCGCCGACGCTGCCGAATCCCCCGAGCGCGACGGTGATGAAGGCGAGAAGGCCGAAGACCGCACCCACGTCGGGGAATATCGGGTAGTACGTCGCGAGCAGCGCTCCGGCGGCGCCGACGCAGCCGGCGCCGATGATCCACGACAGGGCGTACATCCGCGCGGAGTCGATCCCCATCAGCTCGGCGGCGACGCGGTCCTCAGCCGTGGCGCGTAGCGCCGTGCCGACGGTCGTCCGGTCGAGCAGCGCGAAGAGCAAGAGCGTGACGACGAGCGCGCCGACGGCTGCGACCACCTGCGGCCGGCCGACCGCGACGGGACCGAGAACGACGCCGCCGCTCGAGATGGTCTCGCCGACCTGCCGGAACTGCGGAGTGAAGAAGAATTGCGCAAGGCCGCGCAAAAGGATGCCGAGGCCGAAGGTGGCGAAGATCTGCGCCAGCACGCTGCCACGCAGCACGGGACGGATGACCGCCAGGTACACGATGACGCCGACCAGACCGAGCACGACGACGACGGCCGGAAGCGCGACCAGGGGATCGAGGCCCAGGAGGGACCAGGCGAAGAAGGTCGCGTACATACCGAGCATCAGGAAGTCGCCATGTGCGAAGTTCACGATGTCCATGACGCCCCAGATCAGCGTCAGCCCGGCCGCGGAGAGGGCGAGGATCAGGCCGAGCAGCAGTCCCGAGGCGATGCTCTGGGCGAGGACATCCACCTCAACGTTTCGACCACTCGGGAAGTGGCCAGACCAGCTCCTTGCTCGCGAGATCGAGCGGCCACACGGTCACGTACTGGCCGCCCTGGATCTGCACCATGATCCCCCGGCCCTTGGTGTTCTGGCCCGTGTCGTCGAACTTGACGCCCTCCCACGGCATGATGAGCTGCTCGCCCTTCAGGTCGGTCTCGCGCAGCGCCGCCTGGATCTTCGCCGGCTCGAGCGACCGCGCGCGGTTCATGGCGTCAGCCAGCACGAAGACCCCCGTGAACGCGCGGGCAGACGTCCCATTCATGTCGGTGCCGTACTTCTGGCGGAACAGGTCGTTCACCTGCTTCACGATGGCCTTCTTCACGCCGAGGTCCTTCGCCCAGACCTCCCGCGAAAGCAGGCCCTCGGAGTCCTTCCCCACGTTGGGGATGAACTGTGTGTCGACGAATCCCGCGTCCATGCCGAGGATGCCCTGGAAGTTGACGTTCTGCTGCTTCAGCCCGCGGATAGCGAGCGTCGCGTCCGCGAGATACGAGGCCTCGATGAGGATGGAGGCGCCCGCGCCCTTGACGCGCTGGATCTCACTCGTGAGATCGGGCGTGGTCGCCTTGTATGCCGCGTCCGTAAGGACGTCGTACTTGTACTTGTCGGCGAACTGGCGGGAGAACTTGTTGACGTCGCTGCCGAACAGGTCGTCGGTGTGCAGGATGGCCACCTTCTTCGTGACCTTGTCAGGAGACTTCTTGGCGACATCATCGAGGAACTGGAAGAAGTTCTCGGCGAACATCGAGTCGTCCGGCGTCGACCGGAAGAACCACTTGAAGCCGCGCGTCACCAGCGTCGGAGAGCTCGATTCGGGATTCACGAACGGAATCTGCAGCCTCTCCGCCGACTGTGACGCGGTCGCCGTGACAGCGCTGTTATAGGCGCCGAGCATGGCGGCGACCTTCTCGCTCTGGATGAGGCGCTCCGTTTCGGATTGGCCCTTCTGCGGATCCGCCTGCGAGTCGCCGTAGATGACCTTGAGCTTCGCCCCACCAAGGTTCTTTAGTCCGCCCCCGTCGCGCGTGAGCGGCAGGTCGAAGTCTTTGTTGCCGGTGTTGATCAGCTCGACCGCGAGGTCGATGCCGTTCTTGAGGTCGAGGCCGGTGGGCGCCTGGGGTCCGGTGAGGGGATACACCGCGCCGACGGCGATCTCGGAGGGAAAGCTCGCCGCCGGGCCCCCACTCGCGGCGGGCGCACCGCCGACACCCGTCCCGGTCTGAACGCACGAGGTGGCGACCATGACGGCGGCCAACGACCACGCGAGATGAAGCGCTCTCATACGACTCCTCCCACCGCGTTGTCCGGAGTAAGCCTACGGCTCCGGTGCGGCAACGCCGTGCCGTTCCCGAACGCGGATGCGTCAGCCCAGCCGGTACCCTACGCCGCGCACGTTCTCAGGGAGCGGCGCGGCTGCCGCCTGGAGCTTCGCCCGCAGGCGCGCCAGGTGCGCCTTCAGCCACTCGGGGTCCGGGTCCCGTTCGTCGGGCCAGCCCGCGCGCAGCAGCGCCGTCCTTTCGACGACCTCGCCCGGACGCGCGGCGAGGGCCGCGAGGAGGCGGAACTCTGTCGCGGTGAGCGGGAGCGGCTCGCCGCGGGCGCGCGCGGAGTGAGCGGCGCGGTCGATCTCGAGGCTCCCGATGCGGATGGGCTCGCTCGAGACGGCCGGACCCTGGGCGCGTCTCAGCAGGGCGCGGATGCGTGCGATGAGCTCCTTCCTGCCGAATGGCTTCTCGAGGTAGTCGTCCGCACCGAGGTCTAGGAGTTTCGCGCGCTCGTCGGTGCCCTTCTCGCCGGTCAGCATCAGGATCGGGGTCGTCCCGGCCGCGCGCAACCGCCGGCAGACCTCGTCGCCGGAGAGGCCCGGCAGTCGGCGGTCGAGGATGATGAGATCGGGCCGCTCCTCGGCGTGCCGGCGGAGGGCGGTCTCCCCGTCGTAGGCGGTCGCGATGTCGAAGCCCTCCTGCCCCAGCAGCGCGGCGACCATCCCCACCATCGCGCGGTCGTCGTCGACGATCAGGACGCTCGTCACGCGCGGGCGCGCCAGACGGGGACGCTGAACGCGAAGACCGCGCCCCGCGCCTTCCGCGTTCGCGCGGCACGGGGCGGGTCCTCGTACCAGAGCTCGCCGCCTTGCGCCTCGACCAGCCGCCGCGACGCGTACAGGCCGATCCCGGTCCCCGGCGCCGGGACGTCCACCGCGCGCACGAACGGGTCGAAGATGCGGTCGCGCTCGGACGGCGGCACGCCGCGGCCTTCGTCGGCGACGCGCACGACGCCTCGACCGCGCTCGCGTCCGATCCGTACCGCGATCCTCGTCCCCGGCGGCGCGTACTTCGTCGCGTTGTGCACGAGCCCGCCCACGACTTCGGCGGTGCGGC
>JBBPYG010000044.1:0-12791 GCA_038200085.1 Candidatus Limnocylindria bacterium
CTGTGCCTCGCAGCAGGGAAGCGCGCTGCGCTCCGTCCGCGTCCTCGGCATCGAGGATGGCCAGGAGGACAAGCTCGCCGACAGGCTGCTGCACTGGCAGTGGCCCGACGGAGGTTGGAACTGCGATCGGGAACCGACCGCGCACGTGTCCTCGTTCAACGAAACGTGGCTGCCGATGCTCGGCCTCGCGGCGCACGCGCGCGATACGAAGGATCGCGCCGCGGCCCGGGCCGTGAAGAGGGCGGCTGAGGTCTTCTTGAAGCGCCGGCTCTTCAAACGGGTCGCAGACGGGAGGGTGATGCACGCCGACTTCGTCGCGCTGCACTACCCGCATTACTGGCACTACGACGTCCTCGCCGGCCTGGGGGCGATGGCCGAGATCGGTCCGATCAAGGACCGGCGCTGCGCCGATGCGCTCGACCTCCTCGAGGAGAAGCGCCTGCGCGGTGGAGGTTGGCCGGCCGAGAGGCGGTATTACAAGGTGAGTCGCGGAGCCCTGATGTCGAATGCGGACTACCTCGCCTGGGGCGCCAACGGTCGATCGCGGCTGAACGAATGGGTCACGGTCGACGCGCTCGCGGTCCTGGTGGCGGCGGGCCGCGTGCAGCCATAGGCGGCCGCTTCGCGACCGGCGACCTCATGCAGCCCGACGCGATCGTGGCGCTGCCCGATGAGCCGCCGACGGCCGCAGCCGCCGCTGTCGCGAATGCGGCGCCCTCGATCGGGCGCTGAATGGGCAGGAAGATCGGGCTGGCGGCGGCGCTCGCGGCGGACGATGCGCCGTTGAGGGCGCCACCCGCGTGGACCAACACCGCGATCGGGATCGTCAACGAGCGGGTCGTGCTTCATGCGGGATCCGGTCGGCTCGATGGAGCGTGGCACTCGCAGGACAGCGATGAGTTCCTGCTCGTCGTCAGCGGTGAGCTCGTCGTCGAGTTCGAGACGGGGCCGCTGGCCGCCGGACCGGGTGAAGGGATCCTCATCAGCTCGCGCGAGCGGCACCGTGCCGTCGTGTCCGAACAGTGCCTGCTGCTGTCGGTCGAAGGCGTCGGCATGACGCGATCCGAAGGTTGACGCGGTGCTAGTGTCGCGGCGATCAGCTGTGGAGGGGAGACCGATGTCTCGGCGATCCGGATCCGCCGGTGTCCTGGTGCTCATCCTTGCGACGATCCTGGCGGCCTGCGCCCCGGCCGCGGCCCCGGCTCCCGCCGGAGGGAGCGCCTCGGGCCAACCGAAGAAGGGCGGGACGCTCGTCCTCGCGCGCGCCGGCGAGGTGACGAACCTCGATCCCCACAAGGTGCCAGCCTTCACCTCAGCGCGTGTATTCGAGCTCATCTACAGCTACGTCATGCGCCTCGACGAGAACCTCGGCGTGCAGCCGGACCTGGCGGAGTCCCAGCCGACGACCTCGGCGGACGGCAAACAGGTCACGGTCAAGCTGCGCAAGGGCGTGAAGTTCCACAACGGTGACCCGCTCACCAGCGCGGACGTCAAGTACACGTTCGACCGGATCATCGACGCCAAGAACGCCGCCGTCGCACGGTCGTTCTTCGGCGATGTGAGCAGCGTCACCGCGCCCGACGACTCGACCGTCGTGTTCGACCTCAAGACCCCGAATGCGGCCCTCATCGCGTACATGGCGCACCCCAACACCGGCATCGTGTCCAAGAAGATCGGCGAGGCGAATGCCGACCTTTCGAAGAAGGAGACCGCGATCGGCAGCGGTCCGTTCAAGCTCGCCGAGTGGGTCCCGGACAACTTCATGCGCCTCGATGCGAACCGCGATTACTACGTCGCGGGACAGCCGTACCTCGACGCCGTCCGCATCAACGTCGTCCCGGACGAGACGGGACTCGTCGCCGCGCTTCGCACGAAGGCCGCCGACATGGCGATCGTCGTCGATGCGAAGGTCGCGCGGACGCTGCGCAACGAGACCGGCATCACGCTCTCGGCGAAGCCGAGCCTCAGCTACAACCTGCTGTTCGTGAACACGAAGCGCAAGCCCTTCGACAACGTGAAGGTCCGTCAGGCCATCGCGTACGCGATCGACCGCAAGGCGATCATCGACGCTGTCGCCTTCGGCGAAGGGGAGGTGACGGGACCGGTCGCGCCTGCGCTCACGAACTACGCGCTGCCGACGTCGGAGTACCCGCTGTACACGCGCGACGTCTCCAAGGCCAAGCAGCTGCTCCAGGAGGCGAACGTCGGCCCAGTCTCGTTCACGATGTTGACGCAGACGACGGAGCCTGCGTACGCGAAGGACATCGCACAGCTGGTGCAGGCGCAGCTCGCCGAGATCGGCGTGACGATGAAGATCGAGACACTCGAATTCACGCAGTGGGTCGACCGCTGGCTGAAGGCCGACTTCGACATGGCGCCCGGTCTCAACGGGGGAGGACCGGATCCCGACTTCTACATCTTCCGGTATTTCACCGACGACGGGAACCTGAACTTCGTGACGAGCTACAAGAACCAGGTCTCGAGCGACGCCATAAAGGCCGCGCGCGCCACGGCAGACGTCGCAAAGCGCAAGGAGCTCTATACGACCGCCCAGAAGGAGCTGGTGAACGGCGTACCCTTCATCTGGCTCTACGTTGGGCGTGACTACAACGCGGCGCTGCCGACGACAAAGGGCTTCGTCCACCTCCCGACGGGCTCGATCATCTACCTGCGACAGACCTGGCTCGACAAGTAGGTAGAGGCGGCGGGAGGCCACACCTCCCGCCGCCGCTCGATCCGTGAGCCGCTACCTGGCGGTGCGCCTGCTCGGCGCGATCCCGACGCTGATCGGCGTGTCGCTCCTCACGTTCCTGTTCATCCGGCTCATTCCCGGGGACGCGATCGCGGCGCGCCTCGGCACGTCCACCGCCCTCACGCCGGAACAGATGGCGAGCCTTCGTGCCTACTTCGGACTCGACCAGCCGCTCGCGGCGCAGTACGTGAACTGGGTCAGCTCGCTCGTCCGCGGCGATGCCGGGTACTCGATCCGAACGGGGCGCCCGGTCCTCGTGGAGATCGCTGAGCGCCTTCCGGCGACGCTCGAGCTCGCCGCCGCGGCGACACTCATCGCGATCGCCATCGGCATGCCGCTCGGCCTCATGTCCGCGGTGCGCCCGCGATCCCGCCTCGACGTCGCGTCGCGGATCGGCGGATTGATCGGTCTGTCGCTCCCGTCGTTCTGGCTCGGGACGCTGATCATCGTGCTGTTCTCGCTCTACCTGCGCTGGCTCCCCAACACCGGCGGTTTCGTCGACTTCTCCCGCGATCCTCTCGGCAACCTGCGGCTGCTGATCTTCCCCGCCATCACTCTGGGCGTCGGCCTCGCCGCCGCGACGATGCGCATGACGCGCTCAGCCATGCTCGACGTGCTCGGCGCGGACTACGTGCGCACCGCGCATGCGAAGGGTCTCGGGCGCTCACTCGTCATGCGGCGGCACGTCCTGAAGAACGGGCTGATCGTCGTCGTCACGCTGCTCGGGATCCAGGTCGGCCAGCTGCTCGGTGGTGCGGTGGTCGTCGAGGAGATCTTCTCGATCCCCGGCATCGGCCGCATGCTGCTCACCGCGATCGTGCAGCGCGACTACGCCCTCGTACAGGGGGCCGTGCTCGCGATCGCTGTCCTGTTCGTGATCGTCAACATCGTGGTGGACCTGCTCTATGGCTACCTGGATCCCCGCATCCGACTCGCGTAGCGCGGCAGGCCGCTCGTTCGGCCTTGCCGGGGTCACCGCTGCGGTCGCCAGAGAGCCGGTCGCGCTCCTCGGTCTCGTCATGGTCGCCGTCTACGTCGGCGTCGCGCTCGCCGTCGCGTTCCTCCCGCTGCGCGACCCCCTGCTGCCCTCGGCGCAGCGGCTCGCCGCGCCAACGCCGGACTTCCCGCTGGGCACCGACGCGCTCGGGAGGGACCTCCTCAGCAGGATCCTCTTCGGTGCGAGCCTTTCGATCCAGGTCGCGGTGCTCTCCGTGGCTGCCGCGGTGCTCGCCGGTGCGACGCTCGGCCTGATCTCGGGCTACCTCGGGGGCGTGTGGGACTTCGCGATCGGCCGCGTGCTCGACGTGTTCTTCGCCTTCCCCGCCATCCTGCTGGCGCTCGGGATTGTCGCCGCGCTCGGCCCCGGCCCGCGGAACGTGATCCTCGCGATCGCTGTTGTCTACACGCCGATCTTCGCACGCGTCGTCCGTGGGCCGGTGCTCGCGCTCAAGGCGCGGGATTTCGTCGAGGCGGCGCGCGCCGTCGGCGCCACGCAGACACGGATCGTCGTGCGGCACATCGTGCCCAACCTCCTGTCGACGCTCATCGTGCAGACGAGCCTCGCGCTGTCGTGGGCCGTCCTCACGGAGGGGGCGTTGTCGTTCCTCGGGCTGTCGGCCCAGCCGCCAGCCCCGTCGTGGGGCGTGATGCTGAACGAAGGACGCCAGTACCTCGAGTTCGCGACGCACCTCGCGGTCTTCCCGGGCCTGGCGATCATGGTCGCCGTGCTCGGATTCAACCTGCTCGGCGACGGGCTCCGCGACGCGCTCGATCCGCAGCGGCGGTGAGACCGGCCGGGCGAGGTCGTTCGGCCATGATCGCTATGGCGGCCGGAGGCCGTGAAGACGTCACGGGCCAAGCGCCGCGACGTCGCGCGCGATCACCACGTCTTCTCGCGCCAGCACGACGAGGATCGCGACCGGGCCGGCGGCGATGACCCGGTCGCCCTCCCCTGGCGCGTCGCCGATCGCCGGGACGCCGATCGACGCGAGGCGCCGCACGATGCCAGCGCGAACGCTCGCGGCGTGCTCGCCGATCCCGCCGGTGAAGACGACCGCGTCGAGGCGCGGGAGCGCGGTCGCAGCCGCCGCGCTCGCCGCTGCAGCGGAGCGCTCGAACACCGCGACCGCGAGCGCGGCGCGCTCGTCGGTGGGCGCGAGCGCGAGCAGGTCGCGCATCTCCGCCGTCTTCCCCGAGAGGGCGAGCAGCCCGGAATGGCGCTCAAGCAAGTCTTCGAGCGCGCGAACGTCGAGGCCGTGGTCGCGCTGCACGGCGAGCAGGACGCCCGGGTCCACCGAACCGGCGCGCGTCCCCATGACGAGGCCCTCGAGCGGGGTCATGCCCATCGACGTCCCCACCGAGCTGCCGTGCCACACCGCGGTCACCGAGCACCCCGCGCCCAGGTGCGCGACGACGAGGCCGAGATCGTCGCGTGCGAGGAGCGCGGCCGCGCGTTCGGCGGACCAGGCGACCGACAGTCCGTGGAAACCGTAGCGCCGGTATCCCCACTCCCTGTACCAGTGATAGGGGACCGCGTAGACGCGGGCCTCCTCCGGAAGCGTCGAGTGGAACGCGGAGTCGAAGGCCGCTGCGTGCCGGGCACTGGGAAGGGCTGCACGCGCCGCCTCGATGACGCCGACCGCGACGGGGTTGTGCAGCGGTGCGAGCCATGCGAGGTCGCGGATGCGATGGACGACGCCCTCGTCGATCATGGTCGTCCTCGTGAACGCCGATCCGCCGTGCACCACGCGGTGGCCGACCCCCTCGATGCTCGCGAGGTCGATCCCGGCACCCGCCACCGCGTCGAGCGCACCGCGGACCGCCTCGCTCGCGACCTCGCTGCCGCCCATCGGGATGGTGAGGCTGGCCTGCGCGACCTCGGACGCGATGTCCAGCACACTTGCCTTGAGCGTCGACGAGCCGGCATTGAGCACGAGCACGCGGCCTCGCATGCGGCGAGCGTAGGGCGCGGCACCGTCGGTCGCACCGCGTGCAGGGGAGGATGGAATGGCCACGAGCACGACGGTCCCAACGGAAGCGCCGCTGGAGGCGGACGAGGTGCGCCGCATCGACGCGTACTGGCGTGCGGCCAACTACCTCGCGGTGGGCCAGATCTACCTGCTCGCGAACCCTCTGCTGCGCGAGCCGCTCGAGGCCGCTCATGTGAAGCCGCGGCTCCTCGGACACTGGGGCACGACGCCGGGCCTGAACTTCATCTACGCGCACATGAATCGCGCCATCCGCAAGTGGGACCTCGACGCGATGTTCGTCACCGGCCCCGGCCACGGGGGACCCGCGCTCCTCGCGAACGTCTACCTCGAGGGCACGTACAGCGAGGTGTATCCCGACGTGTCGCGCGACATCGCCGGGATGACGAAGCTGTTCCGTCAGTTCTCTTTCCCGGGCGGTGTGCCGAGCCACGTTTCGGCCGAGGTACCGGGGTCGATCCACGAGGGCGGTGAGCTCGGGTACTCGCTCGCGCACGCGTATGGCGCCGCGTTCGACGATCCGGATCTCTTGGTGTGCTGCGTGATCGGGGACGGCGAGGCGGAGACGGGCGCGCTCGCGGCGTCGTGGCACTCGAACAAGTTCCTCGACCCGGCGCGCGACGGCGCCGTGCTGCCGATCCTCCACCTCAACGGCTACAAGATCGCGAACCCGACGGTGTTCGCGCGCATGCCAGAGCGCGAGCTGATCGCGCTGCTGGAGGGCTACGGCCACACGCCGATCCTTGTCGAAGGCGACGAGCCGGCGGCGATGCATCAGCTCATGGCCGCGGCGCTCGATCGCGCGGTCGGCGAGATCCGAAGGATCAAAGTGGAGGCCCGCGCCGCCGGACATGCGCGGCGCCAGCCGACCCCGATGATTGTCCTCCGTACGCCGAAGGGCTGGACCGGGCCGAAGACGGTCGACGGCAAGCCCGTCGAGGGCACCTGGCGTTCGCACCAGGTGCCCGTCGACGCCGCCCGGACCGATCCCGGCCACCGGGCGATCCTCGAGGACTGGCTGCGCTCGTACCGGCCGGACGAGCTGTTCGACCCGAACGGCGCGCTCATCGCCGACCTCGCCGCGCTCCCGCCCGCGGGCGATCGTCGGATGAGCGCAAATCCGCGCGCGAACGGCGGCGCGCGACTGAAGGAGCTCGACCTCCCCGACTTCCGCGCCTACGCGGTGGACGTCCCTTCGCCGGGAGCAAGCACCGCCGAGCCGACGCGCGTGCTCGGTACCTTCCTGCGGGACGTCATCGCGCGGAACCCGGACCGCTTCCGCCTCCTCGGCCCGGACGAGACGACCTCGAATCGCCTCGGCGCGGTATTCGACGTCACCGATCGCGTGTTCAGCGACGAGATCCTGCCCACCGACGAGCACATCGCGCCGCACGGGCGGGTCATGGAGGTCCTCTCGGAGCAGATGATCGAAGGGTGGCTCGAGGGCTACCTGCTCACCGGTCGCCACGGACTATTCAACTGCTACGAGGCGTTCATCCACATCGTCGATTCGATGTTCAACCAGCACGCGAAGTGGCTGAAGGTCACGCGAGGCTTGCCATGGCGCCGGCCCATCGCGTCGCTCAACTACCTTCTGTCATCCCACGTCTGGCGGCAGGACCACAACGGCTTTTCGCACCAGGACCCCGGCTTCATCGACCACGTCGCGAACAAGAAGGCCGAGATCATCCGCGTGTACCTTCCGCCGGACGCGAACACGCTTCTCTCGGTCGCCGATCACTGCCTGCGCAGCCGCGACTATGTCAACGTGATCGTGGCCGGCAAGCAACTCGAGCAGAACTGGCTCTCGATGGACGAGGCGATCCTGCACTGCACGCGCGGCATCGGAGCGTGGGAGTGGGCGGGCAACGAGGACGGGGCGGGTCCGGATGTCGTGCTCGCCTGCTGCGGCGACGTGCCGACGCTCGAGACTCTCGCTGCAGCGGATCTCCTGCGTCAGCATCTCCCCGACGTCCGTGTGCGGGTCGTGAACGTCGTGGACCTCATGCGGTTGCAGCAGGACACGGAGCATCCGCACGGCCTGCCAGACCGCGACTTCGACGCGCTCTTTACCGCGGACAGGCCGGTCATCTTCGCGTACCACGGCTACCCGTGGCTCATCCATCGGCTCGCGTACCGAAGGAAGAACCAGCCCAACCTGCACGTGCGCGGCTACCGGGAAGAGGGCACGACGACGACTCCCTTCGACATGGTCATGCTCAACGACCTCGACCGCTTCCACCTGGTGATGGACGTGATCGATCGCGTACCGGGGCTGCGCGAGCGGGCCGGCCACGTGCGGCAGCTGATGCAGGACCGCCGGCTGGCCTGCCGCGCGTACACGCGCGAGCACGGCGAGGACGCGCCCGAGATCACGCAGTGGGTCTGGCCCGGTGCCCGGCGCTGAGCTCGATCGGACGGGCCTCTCCGAAGAGGAGGCGCGCGCCCGAAGAGCCCGCGGGCTCGGCAACCACATGCCGCCGCCGACCGGTCGCACCTACCGCGCGATCCTCGCCATTGCGCCTGGGCACTCGCGACTCCTACACGACCCTCGCCACCTAGGCGCGCGTCGACGCAGGCCACGACCGAGCGCGCGACGCCGTGCCGCCGGCAGATGCTGCTACCGTCCGCATCCTTCGCGGATGTTCCCGCGGCACGACCCGCGGGCGCGAGGAGCGCGGCAGGAAGTGAGGTCGGGACGATGGCTGACGATCGCTCCTATATCGACGCGAACACGCGCGAGCGCGAGCGCCTGCGCGCGCTCATCGGAAGGCTGGACGACGGCGCGCTCAGCGCTCCCGTGAACGACTATTGGACCGTTGCGGGCGTGTTCGGTCACATCGCGTTCTGGGACATCCGCGTGCTGGTCCTCGCGGACAAGATCGATCGCGGCGAACCGTGGGTGGCGTCGGACGCCGAGCCCGAGGGCGACTGGCTGAACGACACCACCCGTCCGCTGATCCACGCGATCGCTCCGAGGGAGGCGGCTCGGCTGGCGATGCGGATCGCCGAACAGACGGACGCGCGCGTGGCGGAGCTGCCACTGGACCGGCTTTGGCCACGCGACCCCGACAGCCCGATCAACGCCGGACGCGGCGAGCATCGCGGCGAACATCTCGACGAGATCGAGGCCGCCCTGCGAGCACGCGATTGATCCCCTTCACCGGAGGCGCGATCGAATGACCCCTCGAGTCCCCGACCCTTCGCCGGGCCACGATCGAGTCGCGGTCGGCGAGAGCGGATTCGTCGAGACGAACGGCGCGAGGATCTATTACGAGGTCGAGGGGTCCGGCCATCCGCTCCTGTTGATCCACGGCGGGCTCGGGAGCCTCCGCATGTGGGATGCGCAGGTACCCGCCTTCGCGCGACACTACCGGGTGATCCGGTTCGATTCGCGCGGATTCGGGCGCACGGAGACCGAGGACGTCGAGTTCTCGGACCGGGCCGATGCGGCGGCGGTGCTCGACCACGTCGGCGCCCGCTCCGCGTTCCTCATCGGCCAGTCGCGCGGCGGAATGATCGCGCTCGACTTCATCCTCGAATATCCCGACAGAGCCGATGCGCTCATCAGCGTGGCCAGCGGTGTAGGCGGCTACTCGGCGGAGCTACCGGAGGGACGCACGGCGCCGGCATTCGACGAGATGGAGCGCCTCTGGGAAGCGAAGAAGTGGGCCGATCTGGCGGAGCTCGAGACGAAGGTCTGGGTCGACGGGTGGGGCCAGCCGCCCACGCGTGTCGATCCCGATGTCCGTCGCACCGTGTACGACTGGATCCTCACCAACTATCGCGCGGAGAAGATCGAGGGCAAGCCCCAGCCGCTCGTTCCGCCGGCGGCGCAGCGCCTCGCCGATGTGCTCGTCCCGGCGCTAGTCATGGTCGGCGGCGCCGACGAGGCCCGGGGTGTGGTCGCCGGACGGCACCTCGCCGCATCGGTCAGCGGCGCGCGGCTCATCGAGTTCGAGGGCGTGGCGCACATGATCCAGCTCGAGGAGCCCGAGCGCTTCGAGCGGCTCGTTCTCGGTTTCCTCGAGGAGGTCGAGCGGCCGCACGGCTGACGGCGCCCCGCGTCCTCGGCTTGACCAGATTGGTAAGTCTACGCTAACCTAAATCTGCATGGACGAGGCCCTCAAGGCGATCGCCGAGCCGCGCCGGCGGGACATCCTGCGGCTCGTGTGGCGCGAGGAGCGCTCGGTCGGCGACATCGCGGCGCACTTCGATGTCTCGCGCCCCGCGATCTCGCAGCACCTGCGGGTTCTCGAGCAGGCCGGGCTGGTCACGCTGCGGCGCGAGGGCCGGCGGAGCATCTACCGCGCACGACGCGAAGCGGTCCATCAGCTGCGCGCGTACCTGGTGGCCTTCTGGGATACCGAGCTCGCGGGGCTGAAGGCCGCGGCCGAGCGGGCCGAATCGGAGAGGGGACCAGTGAAGACAGACGTCGGCGTCATTGAGCGCGTGATCGACATCGCGGCCTCGCCCCAGACCGTCTACCGACTGCTGACCGACCCGGTCGAATACGTCCGCTGGAAGGGGCGCGCCGCGGAGCTCGATCCCCGCGCCGGCGGCGCCTTTCGCGTCACGTTCAAGGATGCAGCCGTGCGCGGAGAGTACGTCGAGGTCATCCCGGACCGCAGGGTCGTGTTCACGTGGGGCTGGGAGGCGCCGGGCGCGGTCGTCGGGCCGGGCGGATCGACCGTCGAGATCGATCTGGAGCCGCACGGCGGCGGCACGCGGCTTCGGCTCGTGCACCGCGGCCTGCCTGCGACCGAGCTCGCCGGCCACAGCGAGGGCTGGGAGCACTTCCTGCCTCGGCTCGTCGCCGTCGCCGAGGGAAGGGAGGCGGTCGCCTAACGAATAGAGCGCGAGACATCGAACGCGAGAAAGGTGGGGCTTCGAATGGGCCATCCCGTCACGAACTTCGAGATCAACAGCGCGGACCCGGAAAAGGCGCGCGCGTTCTACAGCGACGTCCTCGGCTGGAAGATGAACCACATGGCGGAGAACGACTACACGTTCGTCGACACTGATGCGGGCGGCAAGGGCATCGGAGGCGGGATCGGACCGCTGCGCGGCCCGAAGCCGTTCGTCACCTTCTACGTCGTCGTCGACGATGTCGACGGCACCGTCCAGAAGGCCGCGAAGGCCGGCGGCAAGGTCGTCTTCCCGGCGACGAGGGTCGGACCCACGACCACGATCGCCCTGTTCAGCGACATCGACGGGAACGTGATAGGTCTGACCGACGGGAAGTAGAGGCCCGGGCGGGCAGCGGTCCGGCTGGCCGGTGCCCGCCCGTGGCAGCGTCCAGCGCGGGCGGGGGATGCCTCCGTAGCTGCGTCGCCCTCTGCATGCGACTTATCACTGGAGGCTCTTTCGCCCAGGCTCTCCCCCTGCGACGATCGACCCGTGACCCGACGCGGCTGGCTGCTCTTCGCGGCGATGGCGATCATCTGGGGGATCCCCTATCTCCTTATAAAGGTCGCCGTCGCCGAGCTCACACCGGCGACGCTCGTCTTCCTCCGTACCACCGTCGCGGGGGCCATCCTCGTTCCCCTCGCGCTTGCGAGGGGCGATGTCCGGCCGCTCCTTCCGCGGTGGGGATGGGTGCTCGCGTATACGTTCGTGGAGGTCGCCGCGCCGTGGATCCTCCTGGCAGACGCCGAGCGGCGGCTGTCGAGTTCCGTCGCCGGCCTGCTGATCGCGGGCGTACCGCTCGTCGGCGCCCTGCTCGTGTGGGTACTCGGCGGTGACGACCGCCCGGATCTGCGCCGCGTGGGCGGCCTGGTCGTCGGCTTCATCGGGGTCGCGCTGGTCGTCGGGCTCGACGTCGCGACGGACGATCTCTTCGCGGTGGGCGAGGTCGCGCTCGTGGTGGTCGGGTACGCGGCGGGGCCGATGATCATCAGCCGCCGCCTGCTGGGCGTGCCGAGTGTCGGGGTGGTGGCCGCCTCTCTCGTCATCACCGCGATCGTGTACGCGCCTCTCACGATCACGCAGTTGCCCGCGCGAGCGCCGTCGCCACAGGTGATCCTGTCGGTCGGGATCCTCGCGATTGCCTGCACGGCTCTCGCGTTCCTGCTCTTCTTCGCGCTCATCGGCGAGGTCGGGCCGATCCGCGCGACGATCATCACCTACTTCAACCCGGCGGTCGCCCTCGCCCTCGGCGTGCTGCTGCTCGGCGAGCCGTTCACCGTCGGCATCGCGGTCGGGTTCGGGCTGATCGCGATCGGATCGTTCGTCGCGACGCGTCGCACGCGGGCAACGCCGCGCCGCGAGCTCACGGGGACGCCGACGTCCGTGTCCGCCAGGCGATGACGGGTCGCGAGGCGCCGATGACGATGAACATGATGCCGCCGATCGGCACAGCGGGGCGGGCGGTCGAAGCCCTGTCCGGTCGATCTACACGTCCCTCCGGCGGGACGCGATCGGGGCGGAGATCGTCCCTACGGAAAGGCGAGGTCCTCGCCCAGGCCCAGCGCCCGGGCTCGCTCGTAGACGCGCGCGGCGACGACGAGATCCTGGATCGCATTGCCGACGCTCTTGAACACGGTGCGCTCGGCCCCGCTGCGGCGCCCGGGGACCCGGCCTGCCGCCACGTCGCCGATCTCCCTCAGGTCCGCCGCCTGGACGTCGCGCAGCTCGCCTGACTCGGCCAGCGCGCTCGCGCGATGGTCCACGAACACCGCGGCTCCGCGCATCGTGTAGGCGTCCAGCTCCCGCGTGTCCGGCGTGAACGCCCCGACCGCGGTGATGTGCACGCCCGCCGGGAGCCGGCGTCCATCGAACACGGGGCCGGCGCTCGTCGTCGCGGTCACGACCACGTCGGCGCCGTCGAGGGCTTCGTCAACGGAAGCGGTCCGCGTGCGGACTGCGCCCAGCTCCGCGTGTTCGGCGGCCCAACGGATCAAGGAGTCGGCGTGCGCCGGGTCGCGCGTCACGACACGCACCTGGTCGATGCCGCGGGCGGCGACGAGCCCCCGCAGCTGCTCGCGAGCCTGGACTCCCGCCCCGAACAGCGCGGCGACGCGGGTCTCGGGCCGGGACAGGAGCTGCGCCGC
>JBBPYG010000045.1:0-9243 GCA_038200085.1 Candidatus Limnocylindria bacterium
GTCGAGCGGCTTCCGCTCATGATCACGCCACGTTGGGTGTCGGTGCCGTCGCAGCCGATCGGCATCCGAGACCTGCTTCGAATGCTCGTCGCCGCGATCGAGATGCCCGGGACCGGTTCGCGCGTGCTCGAGGTTGGCGGCGCCGACGTCGTCTCGTACAGCGGGATCATGCGTGAGTACGCACGGCAACGGGGACTGCGCCGCGTGATGGTCCCGGTACCGGTGCTGACCCCGCGCGCATCCAGTCTCTGGCTGCGGCTCATCACGCCGCTCGAGGCGCAGGCCGGCCGCGCGCTCATCGACAGCATCCGCCACCCCACCGTCGTCGCCGGTCGGGACGCGCGCGACGCGCTCGGGATCCGGACGGCGCCTCTACGCGACGCGGTCGCCCAGGCGCTCGCCGACACGCGCTCCGCGGGCACCGGGGTCGGCCTGCTCGTGGACTCGCGCGCGGTCTGGGTGGACGTACCGCCAGCGGCAGCGTTCGCGGCGGTGTGCCGGGTCGGTGGCCGTGACGGCTGGTTTCTTGGTGGCGGCTGGCTATGGCGGATGCGCGGCGCGGTCGATCGGCTCATCGCCGACGATGGCGGCCAACACGCGCGGCGGCAGCAGGGAGCGCTCAAGGTGGGCGATGCCGTCGACTACTGGCGCGTCGAGGCGATCGACCCCGGCCGGCGGCTGCGTCTGGTCGCCGCGGCGCGGCTCCCCGGACGCGTCGCGCTCGACTTCGCGGTACGGGGAGCCGAAGGGGGCACCGAGATCCGCCAGACGGCTGAGTTCGACGCGGCGGGGATCGTGGGTCTCGCGGGCTGGTATGGCGCCAAGCCGGTCCACCGCTTGATCTTCGGCGGGATGCTCCGGCGCGTGGCGCGCGCCGCGCGGCGCGAGCGCACGACGGCCGGCGGATGACGCGCCGGCTGCGGCTGCGAACTGCCTACCGTCGCGGCTGAGGCTCGGCCGCACCTCAGGGCCAGGTCGCTTCGTCGTGCGAGTTACCTCGTTCGCTCGCACCGTCCTTGCAATGTCAGCCTGCCCATGACGGTCCTTCATGCATCCGCCCATACGCACGAGCCGAAGCGGACAGGCCGGCGCGCCTGGAGCGCCGCGCGCAAGCGCAGAGCGACGCAGGCGCCGCGAGGTATTCGCGGCCCGATCCGCTGAACCGGGACGCGACCGCTATCGTGCGACGCTCATGAGCGCCCGGGATCCGCGGGTCGGCACGTCCGCGCAGGCGCTCACCTCGTCGTCCGTCTCGCGCGCGGCCGACCGGCGCCGCAGCGTCTGCCTCTTCACGGACAGCATGGAGCCATCGGGAGTGGGCGAGCACATGCTTGGGCTCGCGAGAGAGCTGCGCGCGGAACTCGACCTGTCGTTCGTGTGCCCACCGACCGACGCGGGAAGGCGGCTGCTCGAACGGGCGGCGGCGCTGGGGGTACGCGTCCTGCCGCTGGAGGTGCGCGGCAACGGCGCGGCTCAGGCGCGGCTCGGGGCCTGGCTGCGGCTCGCCGGTGTCGACATCTTCCACGCCCACGCCGGCATCGGCTGGGAGGGGCATCACGGCGTCCGCGCGGCGCGTGCGGCAGGGGTACCGGTCGTGATCCGGACCGAGCACCTGCCGAACGTGATGACCGACCCCGCGCAGCAGCGGACCTACACGGCCATGTCGCGACTGGTCGACAGGACGATCTGCGTCTCTGGCGGCGTCGCGCGCAGCTACGCGGCCATCGGTGTCGCGCGCTCGGCGCTGCGCGTAGTGTACAACGGGGTCGCTCCGCCCGCGCCGCGCGCCGGGGCGAGGCCCGGGCGAGCCATCGGCCTTCCGAGGGGGTCGCGTCTTCTTCTGAGCGTCGGACGTCTCACCGCGCAGAAGGGTCACGCCGACCTGATCCGGGCGCTCCCTTCGGTGCTTCAGGCCGCACCGGACGTGCACCTCGGGATCGCGGGCAGCGGCGGCCTCGAGGCCGAGTTGCGCACGCTCACGCACTCGCTCGGCCTCGACGGGCGCGTACGGCTCCTCGGGCAGCGCGACGACGTCCCCGACCTGATGCTCGCCGCGGCGCTGGTGGTGCTGCCGTCGCGGTTCGAGGGGCTTCCCTTGGCGGCCCTCGAAGCGATGGCGCTCGGACGCGCGGTCATCGGCACGCGCGTCTGCGGTATGTCCGAAGCGGTGAAGGATCGCGTGACCGGGCGGCTGGTCGCCGCCGGAAGGTCCGGCGCGCTCGCGGCCGCCATCGTCGACGCGCTCGAGAACGACGCCATGCGCGCATCGTGGGAGTCAGCGGCGCGCGTGCGTTTCACCGAGCGGTTCACCGCGACGCGCATGGCGGCGCAGATCGCCCGGGTGTATGGCGAGTTCGCGGAGCTCCGCGCCAGGAGCGCCGAGTCCCTAACGACGCGGCGCACCGCATGAGACTTCCTGTGTCAACCTCAAGCGGCCAAACGTGCCGCGCCGAGGTGTTGCGCGGGGTCGTAGGGCGCGCGGTCATGCCAGCAGCGCCAGAGGACGCGGAGCCAAGCGCGCGCGAGGATGCGGGTCGCATGCGGGTGGTCGGCGCCGCGGGCACGCGCGCGCCGGTAGAGGTCCTCGGCCCAGGGCGAGGCGCGTCGACTGTTGTCGGCCCAGCCGGTGAGCGCGCGGCGCAGGCGTTTGTTCGCGGCCCAGCGGAAGCCCACGCTCTTGGCCTTGCCGCTGCGCTTGGTCACCGGCACCACGCCGGCCTCCATCGCCAGGACGTCGTCGCTGACGTAGCGCTCGCGGACGTCGCCGATCTCGGCGAGGAGCTGCGCGGCGTTCACCTCACCGGCGCGCGGGAAGCTCTTCAGCAGCGCGCCGTCGGGATGCTCATCGAGCGCGACCGCGATCGCGCCCTCGAGCTCACGGATCTGCGGCAGCAGCGCGCCCAGCGCGCGGACGAGCGCCTTGACGCATTCGCCGCGGGCCTCGCTCTCGAGCGCGCCGGCGAGGCCGCTGGGCGCGGCACGCAGGCGCGCGAGGAGCTCGGCCACCGTCCGGCGGCCGCAGTAGGCGTTGCGGCGCAGGAACGCCCGCAGGCGGGCCTCGCCCAGAAGCGCCGCGGCCTCGGGCGTCGGGTAGCGCGTGAGGAAGGCCAGGGCGATGTCCGAGTCCAGGCGCTGGAAGATCTCGGCCGCCCCCGGCCAGAACGCGGCCAGCTGCCGCGCGAGCTGGTTGGTGAGCGCGACCTTGGCCTTCACCAGGTCGTCGCGGCTGCGCACCAGCGCCCGCAGCGCCTTGGTGGCCTCGGACAGTGGCGCGAGGTCGCGGAAGCGGTGGCCGTCGGTGCGCAGCAGGTCCGCGAGGACGTACGCGTCGCCGGGGTCGCTCTTCGCGCCGCTCGAGCTATAGCGCGCGCGCGCCGCCTTGAGCTTGTTCGGGTGGATCGGCACGACGCGCACGCCGGCGTCGACGAGGCTGTCCACGAGCAGGCCGTCGGGCCGCTCGATGGCAAGACGCAGCTCGGGGTAGCGGCGCAGCCGGCGCAGCAGGTCGGCGAGCCCCGAGGCGTCGTGCGCGATGGTGAACGACTCGCGAACCTCGCCGCGCGCGTCGACGATGCAGATCGCGTGGGCTTCGCTCGCCCAATCAAGTCCCGCGGTGCAGTGGTCCATGCTCTTCCCTCCGCATGCCAAGATGAGATCCCCTCCGGTGCCGGGACGGCCTTGGCCCGGGTGCTCATTGAGCGGCGCTCCAGGGCGCTTCTTCCTGTGGCCGGTTCCTGCCGCCCGGTCCACCGGAGGGGTCTGGTCTCATGCGGGTCCTCGAAGGACAAGCGAGGTAGGACCTCCTCAAGTGGGCACCGAAGCGCGCCGACCCTAACGAATCGACGTGAGCGCAGGGTGCACCAATGAGCAGGACGCGCATCGGCGTCGTCGGCGCCGGCTTCATCGCTCGCCACCATGTCGAGGGCCTGCTCCGCTTCGACGACGTCACCGTGGTCGGCGTTGCCGATCCGGTCCGCGAGCGCGCCGACGAGCTTGCGGCGCTCGCCGGCGCCGGCGCCTTCACGACTGCCGAGGAGATGGTGGATCGCGCCGAGCCTGATGCGCTCTACGTCTGCGTCCCGCCTTTCGCGCACGGAGATCCAGAGGCGCTCGCGCTCGAACGCGGGTTGCCGTTCTTCGTCGAGAAGCCGCTCGCCGCTGACCTGCGGACGGCGGAGGGCATCGCGGAGGAGGTCGCCCGCAAGGGGATACCGACCGCCGTCGGGTATCACTGGCGGTACCTGTCCACGACCGAGATCGCCCAGGAGCTCCTCGCAGCGACACCCGCGCGTCTCGCCCTCGGCTACTGGCTCGACAGCACTCCCGTCGCGGGCTGGTGGCGGCGACGCGCGCTCTCCGGGGGCCAGATCGTCGAGCAGACGACGCACGTCATCGACCTGGCCCGGCTGCTCGTCGGGGAGATCGCCGACATGCAGGTCCTCGTCGGTCACACGCCGCGCGACGCCTTCCCCGACATGGACGTAGCGGATGTCACCGCGGCCGCGGTGCGCTTCGAGTCCGGAGCCGTTGGCACGCTCGCGTCGACCTGTCTCCTTCACTGGCGCCACCGTGCGGGCCTCCACCTCTTCGGCGACGGCCTCGCGATCGAGCTCTCCGAGTTCGACATGGTCGTGGACGTCGGCAAGGGCAGGCCCGTGACCGAGGCGGTCGGTGACCCGTTCGAGCGGGAGGACCGCGCGTTCATCGACGCGGTACGCGGACAAGGCGACCGCATCCGCGTTCCCTACGCGGAGGCGCTCCGCACGCATCGCCTCGCGTGCGCGCTTGACGCGGCCGCAGCGGAAGGCTTGCGTCCGGATCGCGGATCCGACGCCGCGTCCACTCCCGCCCGCGCGTCGCGCGCGTGAGCGAGCGTCCGGAGCGCGTTTCCGTCGGCTGGATCATGCAGCCCGCGTTCTTCACGACGCCCGCGGGCCTGCTGCCGCACGACGAACGCGTCGCCCACGCGCTCGTCGACACGAACGAACGGCACCTCACGCTGGCGAAGGAGGGCGGCTTCGATACGGTCTGGGTCGAGGACCACATGTCCTCGTGGGGCGAGCGCGCGCACCTCGAATGCTTCACGAACCTCGCGTGGCTCGCTGGACGGCATCCGGGCATGCGCTACGGGACGATGGTCTGCGGGGTCGCGTTCCGCAATCCCGCGTACCTCGCGAAGATCGCGGTCAACCTGCACGTGCTGACCGGTGGACGTTTCGTCCTCGGCATCGGCGCGGGCAACCACGCCCCGGAGCACGAGGCGTTCGGCCTGCCGTTTCCCGCCGCGGGGGAGCGCCTCCGCCGCACCGAAGAGGCCGTCGCGATCATCAGGTCCCTATGGCGCGACCTGCCGGCGACGTACCACGGGTCTTACCACTCGATCGAGAACGCGATGTGCTCGCCTCTGCCCACCGTGCCCATACCGCTGATGATCGGCGGCGGCGGCGAGCGTCAAACGCTGCGTCTCGTGGCGCAGGCCGCCGACTGGTGGTGCCACGACATAGCGCCGGTCGAGCTGTTCGTGCGCAAGCGGGACGTCCTTCGCCGCCACTGCGAAGCCGTGGGCCGCGATCCCTCGACGATCACCCATGCGCAGGTCGTCTGGATCGCCTTCACGGAGGACGCGGAACTCCCGGCGAGCGGCGCCGGCCCTTACACCGTCGCGGGCGACGCCGACGCGGTACGCGGCGAGCTCGAGCGCTACCGCGCCGCGGGCGTCGACCACTTTCAGATCCGGTTCATGGACCACCCGAGCGAAGCCGGACTCGAGCGGTTCGTGACGCGGGTACTACCGCGGCTGTCGTGACCCGCCCGGGCGGCGGCCCGATACGGGTTCTGTTCGTGTTCGGTTGGCTCGTGGTCGGTGGCGAGGAGACGGAAGTGCGCCTTCTCGCGAAGCGCCTGGACAGGGAGCGATTCGCCCTGGAGGTCGTCGCCTGCCAGCGCCGCGAAGGCATGCCCGATCTCACCGAACGCAAGCTGCGCGAGCTCGGCGTCCCTGTCGACACCGCGCCATATTCCCTTTCGTTCGCGGCGACAGTGGACCACCTGGCGCGAAGGTTCGCGGCGTGCGACGTGGTCGTCTCCTGCCAGGCGCCCCCCGACGTCTACGCCGCGCTCGAACGAATGACTTCCCCGCCGCCGCTCATCGAGCACGGCGGACTGGTATCCGAGGCGCGGGGACCGAAGCACCTGACGACGCGCTACGTCGGCGTGTGCGGGACGATCCGCGACGTGGCTGCCCAAGCGATGGCCATGGAAGGCCGGGCCGCGCACGCGCTCGAGATCCCCTCCATGGTCGATCTGTCCGAGTTCGACCCCGGGCAGCGCGCCGGCGTGAGGCGCGAGTTAGCGATCGAGCCGGATCAGCCGGCCATCGGCTGGGTCGGGCGTCTCGACCGCAAGAAGCGCGTGGAGGACTTCCTCGCGGCGGCCGCGCTCGTGCTGCGCGAGTGTCCAGGCGCGCGGTTCGTGGTCATCGGCGGTCCCGACGCCTTCATGCCCGAGTACGCCGACGAGCTGCGTGCCATCGCCGGCGCGCTCGGCCTCGCGGCTAGCGTGGTCTTCATGGGCGATCGCGACGACGTGCCGCGCCTGCTGGCGGGCCTGGACATCCTCGCGTGGCTTTCCGAGGGCGAGGGGATGCCTCACGTGATCGCGGAGGCTGGCGCCGCGCGGCTGCCGGTCGTGGCGACGGCCGACAACGGGACGGTGGAGCAGATCGTAGACGGCAGGAGCGGGATCTTCGTTCCACCGCGCGACCCGACCGCCACGGCGCGGGCGCTCCGGAGACTGGTCGGGGACCGCGACCTCGCGCGGCGCCTCGGCGCGGAGCTCCGCCGCTCTGTGGAGACGGAGTTCAGCTGCGATGCCGTCATCCCCCGATGGGAGGCGCTGCTCGTGGAGGTCGCCGTCGCGGTGCCCGCACCCGCGTGAGCGGGAGCGTCGTCTCGCGGCCTTCGCGGGGGAGGTCGCGATCGTCGTTCGAGGCGAGCGCTCCCAAACCATGGGACGCGCGTTTTCACAGGCGCATCGGTCGGGGATCGGATGACGCGCGGTCTCTCGACCGACGTCAAGGGCGACCAAATGCCTATCATCGAGGCGAAAATGGAGACCGCCGGATCCTCCGGCACCGTCATGCGCGGGGGTGAGCGCGCCCGGTCACCGCCCTGTTCGCGGACATCGTCGGCTCCACCTCCATCGTCGAACGGATGGATCCCGAGGACTGGACCGAGATCGTTAACGAGGCCTTCGATCGCATGACGCGGACGATCACGCGTTACGAGGGGATCGTGGCAAGGCTGATGGGCGATGCGGTGCTCGCATTCTTCGGGGCACGCCTCGCGCACGAGGACGATCCGGAGCGCGCGGTCCGGTGCGCGCTGGACATGATCCGCTCGGTCGACGAGCTCGGGGTGCGCGTGCAGCGGGACCACGGCGTGACCTTCGGCATCCGCGCCGGCATCAGCACCGGCCAGGTCTTCGTCGGCCAGGTGGGCACCGACGCCGCGCACGAGTTCACCGCGATGGGGGATGCGGTGAACGTCGCGGCACGGATGCAGGCGGCCGCGCGGCCGGGGACCGTGCTGATCACCGCTTCGACGCATCGATTCGTCGCGAACGTCTTCGAGACAGTGGATCTCGGGCCGTTGGAGCTCAAGGGAAAGAGCGAGCCGGTCAAGGCGTACGAGGTCGCGGGCATCAGGTCCGAACGTGCGAGCCTGCGGGGGCTCGGCGCCACGCGGAGCCCGATGGTCGGGCGGGACGAGCAGCTCGCCGCGATGGAGTCGGTCTTCGCCGTCGTGCGCGCCGGGCAGGGCCGGGTGGTCTCGATCCTTGGGGAGCCGGGCATCGGCAAGAGCCGGCTTCTGGCCGATTTCCGAGCCGAGGTGGAGAGCGCCGATCCCTCGCCCGCGTGGTTCGAGGGGCGCTGCATCTCCATCGGCCAGAGCCTTCCGTACCACCTCGTCATCGACCTCGTGCGCTCGATCATCGGCGTCGGGGCCGGCGCCGAGGAAGCCGACGTGCGCGCGGCGCTCGAGAGCACGCTTCGCACGGCGCTCCGCGACGAGTGGAGCGATGCCTTCGCGTACCTCGGGCAGCTGTTGTCGTTGCCGCTCGACGACCGGAACGCGGCGCGGGTCGCCGGCCTGGAGATCGAGACGGTGAAGCGCAACGTCGCCTCGATCCATCGGCTTCTGCAGGCGACGGCGGAGGAGCGTCCGATCGTCCTGGTGTGCGAGGACCTGCATTGGGCGGACCCTTCGTCGCTCGCTGTCCTCGGCCGGCTCCTCCCGCTCGCGAACGAGATGCCGCTGCTGTGCATCGCCACCTCTCGCGCGGATCGCGGCGCTCCCGGATGGCGCCTCGTCGCCGAAGTCCGCGAGACATTCGGGGACGCTCTCACCGAGCTGCGTCTCGAACCGCTGTCGAACGAGCAGAGCCGCCAGCTCGTCGCCAATCTTCTCGAGATCGAGTCCCTCCCGCCGAAGATGCGGGAGTTCATACTTTCCAAAGCGGAGGGAAACCCGTTCTTCGTCGAGGAAGTCATCCGCATGCTCATCGAGCGCGGCGTCCTCGTGCGGCAGGGAGAGTTGTGGGTCGCGACCGACGCCGTATCGCAGGTCGAGCTACCCGACAATCTCCAGGCGCTCCTGCTCGCCCGCATCGACCGGTTGCCTGAGAACGCGCGGCGGACGCTGCGCGTGGCTTCGGTCATCGGGCGCCAGTTCGGCTTGAAGGTCTCGAACGCGTGCTCGAACCGGGCGAGCGCTCGTGACCGCGAAGTCCGAGCTTTCCAGCCTTGAAGCATCCGGCCTCATCCGCCTCGCCGCGCTCGAGCCGGACATCGAGTACCTGTTCAGGCACGCGCTGGTCCAGGACGCCGCCTACAGCTCGCTGACCAAGCAGGACCGGCGTGAGCTGCACGCGCGGGCCGCACAGGTATTGCTCTCGCTGTACCCGCAACGCGAGCGCGAGCTGGGCGCCGTCCTGGGCATGCACCTGGAGCAGGCGGGCGACACCGCCGGCGCGGCCCGCCATTTCGTCGACGCCGGAGAGCACGCGCTCGAACGGTTCGCAAACCAGGAATCCGTCGCGTTCTTCGATCGTGCCCACCGGCACTTGACCGGCGAGGCGAAGGACGTGGAGACCGTCGAGCTCCGGCTCCGCGCGGCGATCGGCGCCGCGAAGGCCGGCTGGACCTTTCCGGAGGCCGACACGCTGCTCGGCCGGCTGCGCGAC
>JBBPYG010000046.1:0-9419 GCA_038200085.1 Candidatus Limnocylindria bacterium
CCGAGGGAGGCCTTCTGCTCGTCGTTGAGCGGGCCGTCGACACCCGCCAGCAGCGCGTCGGTGAACCCGAGGATCGCGTTCATCGGCGTGCGCAGCTCGTGGCTCACGCTCGCGAGGAACTGGGACTTGGCCTGGCTCGCGGCTCGCAGCGATTCGTTCAGGGAGGTCAGACGTCCGGCCAGCGCGCGCTGTTCGGCGAAGAGCGAGGCGAGACGCTCGCTCATCACGTTCAAGTGCCGGCCCAGCCTGCCGAGCTCGTCGCGGTTCACCACCTGCACGCGCTGGGTAAGGTCGCCCGCCGTGATGCCGGCGAGTGCGCGCTCCATCTTTCGCACGGGCAGGACGAACGCCCACGACAGCACGAAGCCCAGTAGCAGCGCTGCTAGGACGCTCACTACGCTGAACGCGATCACCGTCGTCGTGAGCAGCCCGCGGTCCGCGTCGAACGCCGACCGCGCCCGCGCCATCTGGCCGTCGGCGGACGCGAGGAGCGAGCGCATCGATGCTTCGAGGAGGTGAGATGCCGTGTGCTCCTCTGCGAGGTGCAGCCGCGTCGCGCCCGAAATGTCGCCCGCTCGGTAGAGCGAGAGCACCGCATCGCTCGACGCGCCGAACTTCACGTTGACGCCACGGACGCCCTCGAGGAAGTCGCGATCGCCCGGTGCGGACTCCTCGAGCGAGTCGAGGAGATCGACGAATCGTTGCTTGGCATCGCCGATCTGCCCGTTGTAGCTGTTCTCCCTGGTCAGCAGTGCCATCGCGCGGTAGTGGCTCTGGGCCGTGACGGCGTAGAGCATCTGCTGGACCTCGCTCGATCTTTCATGCAGGCGGCTGAGCTCGGTCATGCGCTCGTTCATGCGGCCGATGACGACGATGTTCAGCACGGCCATGCCGACGAGGAGCAGTGCGCCCGCGAGGAAGCCGAACAGCAGCTTGCGATGGACGCTCGCGTCGGTGCGGGCCACCGCATCGACGAGGGGTCCGAGCCACCCGGTCACCCGCGGTAGCCGTGGCTCCGTCGCTCCGATCCTGACATCACGCCGATCCATCGCGCGCCTCCCTCGCCCGCCGCTTGATGAGCGACCCGTGAGTCTCAGCTCACCGGGTGCGTCGCCGAGCTACACGGCCGACAGCGCCCGGTCGAGGTCCGCGACGATATCGCCCGGCTCCTCGATCCCGACCGAGATCCGTATGAAGCCGTCGCTGATACCGAGCCGCGCGCGCTCCTCGGGCGCGAGCCGGCGATGGGATGCCGTTGCCGGATGCATCACCGCGGTGAATAGGTCGCCGAGCGTCGTCGCCGACGCGGCGAGCTCGAGCGCGTCCAGGAATCGCCCGGCCGCGCCCACGTCGTCGGCCTTCAGCGCGAATGACACTACCCCGCCGAAGCGCCCGTCGAACTGCCGGCACGCGAGGTCATGCTCGGCATGGCTGGCGAGCCCCGGGTAGTGGACGCGCGCGACCTTCGGATGACCCGCGAGGTGGGTGGCCACGGCGAGCGCGCTGTCGCACTGGCGCGCCATGCGCACCCCGAGCGTGCGCATGCCGCGGATGACCAGCCAGGCATCGTGCGGCGGAAGGTAGGCGCCGTCGAGGATCGTCCGCTCGCGCATCGCGGCGCCGACCTCGTGCGACCCGCACACCGACCCGCCCATCACGTCCCCGTGGCCGTTGATGTACTTGGTGAGCGAGTGGATGACGACGTCCGCGCCGAGCGACGCCGGAGCCAGCAGCGCGGGCGTCGCGAGCGTCGCGTCGATCGCGAGGCGCGCCGAACGCCCGTGGGCGATGGCGCCGAGGGCGGCGACGTCGACGACCCGCAGCAGCGGATTCGAGATGATCTCGGCGTACAGGACGCGCGCACCCGACGCGTCGAGGGCGGCGCCGACCGCGCCGTGGTCGGTCGGGTCGACGAACGTCACCGAGCCGCGCCGCTCGAGGACCGCGCGGGTCGCTCCATAGCAGTCCTCCTGGGCGACGATCGGACCCTCACAGCTCGAAAGGAACGCGTTGATGGCGGCCATGCCGCTGGTGAAGCAGGTCGCGCTCGCGGTCCCCTCGAGCTCGGCGAGGGCCGCCTCGAGGGCGCCCGTCGTCGGCGTGCCGTAGCGGCCGTACACGAACCCGTCGCGCTCGCCCGCGAAGACGCGGTCCTGGGCGGCGAAGGAGGCGTGGTCGAAGGCAACGCTCTGCACGAGCGGCGGCACCACCGGGACCCCGTCGCCAAATGGAAGGACGCGAGCCGTTCGCACGACCCGCGTCCCGATGTTCATACCTGTGCCCATAGCGGAGGAAGCCTAGTTGGTCAGCGCTCTGCGGGGCTCTTCTCTTCCATGGCCTTTGCGCGTTCGATCAGATCGGCGACCTTCTGGCCACCCTTCCGTCCGATGCGCTCGAAGTGGCCCGGTCCGTACTTCTCGGTGACGGCTCGGCCGCCCTTCTTCCCGATGCGGCCGAAGAACTCCGGTCCGTACTTTTCGGCGGTGCTCGATCCGCCCATCTTGCCGATCCTCTCGTAGAAGCCCGGCCCGTACTTTTCGCTGACAAGACGGCCGCCCATGCGGCCCGCCTCAGCGACGGTCATGGCGCCGCCTGCTTTTCTTGGCATGTTGGGACGCTCCTTTCCGCGGTGGGCAGCCGTGGGCAACGCAGGTCGCATGCCCGAGGATGGCGCGCGGGAAACGGCCGCGTTGCGGATGCGTAACGCCCGATGAACAGCCGCCCGCTAGCGTGGTGGATCCAGCTCGACCGGCAGGCCCGCGAACAGATGTACGAAGCGACCGAACGCGCGGATGTGGTCGATGTAGTCGACGACCGCGATGTTCTCGTTCGGGGCGTGGTTCGCGGACGATGCGTTGCCCGAACCGAACCCCGTCGCGGGGATGCCGAGCCGATCGCAGACCTGCGCCATGGGCCCTGACCCCGCGAGGAGCGGATAAACGATCGCGTCCTCCCCGTAGGTCGCGCGGCACGCAGCGATGGAAGCGCGCGCGACGAGCGAATCCGCGGGCCATCGCGAGGGCGACTCGCCGTGATAGGGCACGATCTCGATGTCGCCGAAGCCACGGCGGTCGAGGTGGGCGCGCAGGAGCCGCAGCACCAGGTCCGGGGTGAGGTCGGGTACCAAGCGAAAGTCGACCTTCGCGCGCGCGACGGCGGGCAGCACGGTCTTCGAGCCCTCCCCGGAGTACCCGGACACGAGGCCGCAGATCGTGCACGTGGGCTCGAAGAAGTGCTTGCGCTTCAGCGCCGTCCCCGTCAGTCCCCGCACGAAGGCGTTGATCCCGTGGATCCGCTTCATCGCGTCCTCGTCGTACGGCAGGGCCTGGAGCAGCGCCTCGTCGCTCTCCGAGGTGGGACGCACCGCCTCCATGAATCCGTCGATCGTGATCTCCTCGTCGGCGTTCTTGAGCGTCGCGAGCGCCCACACGAGGCGCCACGCCGCGTTCGGGACGATCGTGCCCACCGACGAGTGCGCGTCGAGCGCCGCGCCGCGCACGACGAGGTCGACGTAGCAGATCCCCTTCAGGCCGAGCGCGATGACCGGCCGGCCCGCGGCGTCCTTGTAGCCCGCCTCCCATATGCATCCGTCCGCCGCGAGCGCGTGGGCGTGGCGCTCGACGAACGACGCGAGGTGCTCCGAGCCGATCTCCTCCTCCCCCTCGTAGAGCACGCGCAGCCGGAGAGGCAGCTCGCCGATCGTCGCGCGGTACGCCTCGATCGCCTGGAGGCGGGCCATGAGGTTGCCCTTGTTGTCGGACACGCCGCGGCCGAACAGGTATCCGCCGCGCTCCACCGGCTCGAAGGGCGGCGTCGTCCATTCCGCCAGCGGGTCGGGCGGCTGGACGTCGAAGTGGTCGTAGACCAGGAGCGTGCGGTCACCCGCGCCGGTCTGGCCGATGATCGTCGGCGGACCCCCCGGTTCGCGCTCGATCGTGGCCTTCACGCCGGCGCGGCGGGCGCGGTCCAGCACGAGCGCGGCGGTCTCCTCGATCGCTCTTCCCTCGGCCGAAACGCTCGGGAGCCGCACGAGCTCCTTCAGCTCTCCGACGAGCTCCCGCTCGCGCTCGCGGACGTACGCATCGAAGGCGTCGAAGGCGTCGACCTTCACGAAGGGGTCCGCGTAACGCGGCTCCTGCTCCGGCCGAGGGTGCACCAGGGAGAGAACGGGGCGACCTCGATCCACCGCTTCTGGCAGAGGTAGTGGACGATACCGTCATCGTCCTCGAGCGTCTCGCGCCGATAGACCTTCGCGCGCGGGATCATGAACTGACAGTCCCCGCAGTTGTCCGGCAGCGCAGGACGCACCCGCCGCGCGGAGCGCCCGACGGCGAACGCGAACAGCGTGCCGGCGACCAGCAGGACGACAATGATGGCTGCGACGACAGCGAGACCCATGTCCAGAGAACTCCCCTCGAATGCGGACCGTATCAGGGAGGTGGCCGATGCGCGCGACGCGGGCGATCGTGCTGGCGGCGGCGATGCTGGGAGCGCTCGCGAGTCTTTCGGCGTGCGGGACGGCGGGCGGCAGCGGGCCGGGAACGCTCACCCCGGGGGTACGGGCCGCGACGGCGCGGCCGACCAGCGGCAGCCCCGACCCCGGCGGCAAGGAGGGCTACTGACCCGAGCCGCGCCCCGAGCGCGCCGCCCGTGACGGCGGTGCCCGTCTTGCACAATCCCGCGCGGTGACCAGCGACGAGCCCTCCGCAACCGCCGACGCCGTCGTCGAGCGCGCGCGCCGCATCGCCGCGCTCGCCGTTCGGCGCGCGGAGCTGCCGAGCGACGACGCGCCATCCGCCGAGCGCGCCCGACAGCTTGGCGACCACGTGCGCACCTACGTCGTGCCGCGGATCGCGAGCCTCGACACTCCCCTCCTGGTCGTCCTCCTCGGTCCGACGGGCTCGGGCAAGTCGAGCCTGTTCAACGCGCTCGCAGGCGCGCCGGTGAGCGCCACCGGGGTCCTCCGTCCGACGACTCGCGACGCGGTCGTCCTCGCCACGGAGCCGGACGGCGCGGCGCTCCTGGGGACGGCGCTGTCGGGCATCGCGCGCGACCGTCTGGAGCTCGCCCACACCGGGGCGGCGCGCCCGGGAGTGGTCCTCGTCGACGCTCCGGACATCGACTCGGTCGAGCGCGAGAACCGGGCGCTCGCCGACACGCTCATCGAGGCGGCGGATCTATGCATCTTCGTGACGACCGCTTCGCGGTACGCCGACCTCGTCGCGTGGGACGTGCTCCATCGCGCGCGCGCGCGCCGCCTGCCCCTGGTCGTCGTCGTCAACCGGCTGCCCCCGGATGAGAGCGATCGGCGCGACGTGCTCGCCGACGTCGAGCGCATGGCGCGCGACGCGCGCCTCGACGCCGTCGTCGAAGGCGCCGTCGACATCGTGCCCATCTCCGAGGGAGACCTCGACCGCGAGGGCCACGCGCTGGCGGCCGGCGCCGTCGCACCGGTGCGTGCGCGCATCGACGCACTCGCCGGCGACCGCGAGGCGCGCCGCGCCCTCGCGCGACGGGCGCTGGCTGGCGCGCTCGCGGGGCTCGTGCCGCTGGTCGCCAGCGTGGCGGCGGACCTCGACCGGCAGGCCGACCGCGCGACGTGGCTGCGGCACGAGGCGGAGACGGCGTACGGCGATGAGCTCGGAGCGCTGCGCGGCGAGCTTCGCGGCGGCCGCTTCCTACGCGAAGAGGTGCTCCGTCAGTGGCAGTCGTTCGTGAACGCGGACCAGATCACGCGTTTCTTCTCGAGCGGGATCGGCCGTCTACGCGGCGCGATCGTCGCGGCGTTCCGCGGCACGCCGGTGGCGCCCGTCGGCGTCGTGGAGCGCGAGACCGCGTCGGACATCGTGACCCTGGCGCTCTCGCACGCGTCGGAGGCGGCGCGGCGCACCGCCGGGCGCTGGTCCGCGACGAGCGAGGGCACGCAGAGGCTCGCCGGCGATCCGGCCCTGTGGGCGGCGAGCGGATCGTTCGCCGACGAGCTGGAGCCGATGCTGCACGAGTGGGTGCGCGGGATCGCCGAGGACGTGCGCGCGCGCGGAGCGGAGAAGAAGAGTCTCGCGTTCGGCGCGTCGGTCGGCGTCAACGTCGTGGGCATCGCCGTGATGCTCGCGGTGTTCTCGCAGACCGCGGGTCTCACCGGCGCCGAGCTCGGGGTGGCCGCGGCGACTGGCTTCGTGAACCAGAAGCTCCTCCAGGCGCTGTTCGGCGAGGCGGCGATGACGCAGATGATCGAGCGGGCGCGAGCCCAGCTCGACGTGATCCTCGCCGGGCGCTTTGGCTCCGAGCGCGAACGCTTCGACGCCGTGGTGGCGGATCCGGCGGCGCTCGCGAGCCTCGCGTCCGAGCTGCGTCAGAGCGTCGAGGAACCCGGCTCCGTGAGCGTCGCGGACCCGGCTCGGTGAGCCTCGCGGGGTGCCTGGGCCGCCTCGATGACGCGATCGACGCGGCGTCGGCGCTCGGCCTGGACGCCACCGCGGCGCAGGGTGTGCGCGACACGGCGCGCGCGCGGCTCGGGTTCCCGGGAGACGTCTACGTGCTCGCGCTCGCGGGCGGCACCGGCGTCGGCAAGTCGAGCCTGCTGAACGCCCTCGCGGGCTCGAAGGTCAGCCCGGCCGCGGCGCGGCGCCCCACGACGTCCGAACCCGTCGCCTGGGTGCCGAGAGCGTCGCGCGCCGAGCTCGCCCCGCTACTGGACTGGCTCGCGGTGAAGCAGGTACGGGAGCACGGCGACGAGCGCGCGCGCGGCGTCGCGATCCTCGATCTCCCCGACATCGACTCGACCGCCCCCGAGCACCGCGCGCGCGTGGACGAGCTGCTCCCGCGCGTCGACGCGGTGATGTGGGTGACCGACCCCGAGAAGTACCAGGACGCGGTCCTCCATGACGACTACCTCCGCCGGTGGATCCCCCGCCTCGGGCGGCAGCTCATCGTCCTGAACAAGATGGACCGCGTCGACGCCGGCGATGGCAACAGGCTCCGCGACGACCTCGCGGCGCGTCTGCGCGCGCATGGCCTGCCCGAGGTCCAGATCGCGCTCGCTTCCGCGGCGGAGGGCGAGCACGGCGTCCTCGAGGTGCGGCGGTGGATCGAGGGAGCCGCCGACGCCAAGCGCGTCGTCGCGGCGCGCCTGGCTTCCGACGCGCGCGCCGCGTCGACCGAGCTCGCCGAGCGCTCCGGCGTCTCGATGAATGATGGCCCGCTCGTCACGCCGGAGCGGCGCTCGCGTGTGCTCGGCGACGTGATGCGCGAGATGCTCGCCATCTTGGACCTGCGCGGATTCGAACGCCAGGCGGTCGCGGCGACGCGGCTCGCAGCCCGGCCGCGGGGCGCGGGCCCGATGGGACACGTCACTTCATTCATCTACCGCGCGAGCGGCCGCAAGCGCGTCGCCGCCGACCCCGCCGCCTTCCTGCGCCGCTGGCCGGAGCGCGGGACGCTCGCGCGGCCAGCCGAGCCGCTGCGGGCGTTGCTCGTCGAGATCCTCGCCACGCTCCCTCCCGGCGCGCGCCCGCCGATGGCCGCCCTCGCCGACGCGGCCGCGGTGCAGGCCCGCATCAGGAACGCCGTCGACCCGGCCATCGCCTCGGTCGAGTCGGGCATGACGGTGCCGCGCAGCCCGGTGTGGTCGGTCCTAGGACTGTTCCAGTACGCCGTCACGGGGATCCTGCTCTTCACCGGACTGTGGTTCGCGCTGCTGCTCTTCGCGCCGGTAACCGTGGGCGTGGTGGTCCTGCCCGCGATCGGTCCCGTGCCGGTTCCGCTCGTGCTCCTCGCCGCCACGCTCCTCGTGGGATACGTGCTCGCGCGGATCCTCGGCGCGCACGCTGGTTGGCTGGGGCGCCGCTGGGCCGCGCGCATGAGCCGGGCGCTGGCCGGCGACGTCGCGGGCCGGCTGGGGACCGACCTTTTCGCGCCGATCGTCGCGGTCGACGCGGCACGGGACCGCTTGCGCACGGCGTGGCGCGGCGCCGAGTCCTCGTGCGGTGGGGCGGCCGCCGAAGGCGGGGAGGCGGAGGGCACCGGCGGCGTCGGCCGGGGCGCCGGTCGCGAGGTCGGGGAGGTCAGCCGCCGGGCTTGACCACCATCAGGACGATGATCGAGACGAGGCCGACCGTGATGAGCGGCCCGAGGATCTGCGTGCGGCGCGCGATCGCCATGAATTCCGGGCCCGGCGGGCCCGCCTTGGCCATGTGGATCATCTTCTCGATGAGCGGCGTCTGGACGAGCACCGCCGTGTAGAAGGTCGCGACGTAGATGAGGATCGCGATCCAAAGCCAGTAGTGCTGGAAGAACTGGTTGTTGTAGCCGGCGAGGAAGATGAGCGCGAGGCCGCTGAGCGGCTGGACGGCGGCGGCAATGGGCAGGATGAGGCGCCTCTCGATCGCGACCATCGACTCCATGATCGCGACGCCGCCCTGCGGCCCGGCCCTGCCCGCCATCGGACCGAGCACCGAGTACGCGAACGCGGGGCCGAACCCCGCGATCGCGCCGAGCACGTGGATCAAAAGGAAGAGGCCGATCAAGAACGAGCTGTCCATGCGTTTTCCTCCAGGACGACGCGTCGATGCCGACGGCTGCGGACACTACCGCGCCCGGCCGATGTGTGTCTAACCAAAGGCGCTTGACGGCTGTGCAGACGCGTCGCGTCAACGGTCAGCGGCGCTCGCGGCGTTCGCCCGCACGGCGCGCTGCTGTGCGATGCCTCGCGCATCCTTGAGTGCTCGTAGTGTGAAAAGCCGGCAGTTCGAAAAACATCCCCGAAGCGGGACGACTGGGAGTGTTGGTCGAAGCTCGTCGGATCCACGAGGCGACCAGACGGAGACCGCGAAGGCGTGGTCCACCAAACAGAATGGGGACACGATGAGCAGGGCCACGAGGACCGATAGGCAGTCGTCCCGGCCGCACGTCGCCGGCAGCCACGATGTGATCCGAGTGCATGGCGCGCGCGTGAACAACCTCAGGGACGTCAGCGTCGAGATCCCGAAGCGCGGGCTGACGGTGTGCACCGGCGTCTCCGGCTCGGGCAAGAGCTCTCTGGTGTTCGGCACGATCGCCGCGGAATCGCAGCGGCTGATCAACGAGACGTACAGCGCGTTCGTGCAGGGCTTCATGCCGACGCTGGCGCGGCCCGACGTCGACGTGCTCGAAGGGCTGACGACGGTGATCATCGTCGACCAGCAGCGGATGGGTGCCGACCCACGCTCCACGGTCGGCACCGTCACGGACGCCAACGCGATGCTCCGCATCCTCTTCAGCCGGCTTGGGCAGCCGCACACCGGCCCGCCGAACGCGTTCTCGTTCAACGTCCCCTCGGTCCAGGCGACCGGTACGCTCACGATCGAACGCGGTGCCGGCAAGAGCACCAGACAGACCTTCGCCCGGACCGCCACCGGCGGCATGTGCCCGCGCTGCGAAGG
>JBBPYG010000047.1:0-16538 GCA_038200085.1 Candidatus Limnocylindria bacterium
GAGGAGGCCGACCACGTTGCCGTCGGGATCGGCGAACATGGCGATGGTGACCCCCTCCATCACGTTCATGACCGGCATCACGGTCTTGCCGCCGGCCTTGGTCACCTTGTCCAGGTAGGCCTCGAGGTCATCGACTTCGACGTAGATCGTCGTGCGATTGCCGCCCTGGTCGCCGCCCTCTCCGATGCCCCCGCCGATGCCCGTGGGCTCGGCCTCGACGGTGCTGTAGTTGCCGAATTCGGCCGCCGGCGGGCCGATCTTCCAGCCGAACACGTTGCTGTAGAAGTCGCGCAGCTTGATCCCGTCCCTGCCGATGATCTCGAACCAGGTGATCGGATTGGCCATGTGCCTTTACTCCTTCGCCGCGATCGGCTGCGGGCCGGATGCCCCACCAGGCGCGTAGCGTCAGCGCAAGTGTCCGCGAAAGGCGAATCCCGGTCGAATGGCGCTCTAGCCCTGGAGGCGGGCAGCCGCGTAGCCGATGAGCGCGCCGCTGACGAGCCAGAGCGCGCCGAGCAGCGCGACGTACCAGTCCATGCGCGAACCGCAGGCACGTGCCGTGCCGAAGGGTCAGCGAACAAGCGGCCTCCTTAAAGTTCCACTCGACGCTCACGAACTCCCCACATCCCGGCGCGATGCTCCTCGCAAGAAAGCGCGAAGGAGAGTTCCAATGGATCGGCGAATCTTGTTCGCGATAGCGGTGGTCATCGGCGCGGTGCTCGTGGGGGCGGGGGCGTACCAGGCGGGCCTGGCACAGGGGGTCGCCACGGCGGGCCAGGGCGGCGCGGCCGCGGTCCCGTACGGCTACTACCACCCGTACGGGTACGGGTTCGGATTCGGGTTTCTCGGGCTCCTGTTCCCGCTGGCGTTCATCCTCCTTCTGTTCGCGGCGTTCCGCGGCGCGCGCGGTGGCGGCCGGAACTGGGGCGATCGCCGAGGGATGCTCGACGACTGGCATCGCCGCGCCCACGACGATCAAGGGCGGACCGGCGACGTGGGTACCCCAGCGCCGCGGTGAGGGCCGCATGAGGACCGTCCTCGTCGTCGAGGACGAGCCGGAGATCGCCCGCATCGCGGGCGATTACCTCCAGAGGGCGGGCTTCGCCGTTCGGATCGCATCCGACGGGAAGTCCGCCCTCGCGTTCGCCCGCTCCGCGAAGCCCGACCTCATCGTCCTCGACCTCGGGCTGCCCGACATCGACGGCCTCGATCTGACGCGCTCGCTGCGCAAAGAGTCGCGGGTGCCCGTGGTCATGCTCACCGCGCGCGGCGACGAGTCCGATCGCGTGGTCGGCCTCGAGCTCGGGGCGGACGACTACATCGTGAAACCGTTCAGCCCGAAGGAGCTCGTCGCGCGCGTTCGCGCGGTGCTGCGGCGCGCCGACGGCGCGCTGGATGCCGGCGCTGAGACCATTCGCGCCGGCGAGGTGACGCTCGACGTGCCGCGCATGCGGGTGACCGCGGGGTCGCGCGAGGTCGAGCTCACTGCGACCGAGTTCCAGCTCGTCGCCGCCCTCGCGCGCCAGCCGGGTCGAGTGTTCACGCGCGCGCAGCTGCTCGACATCCTGGACGGAGCGGCCATCGAGTCGTACGAGCGCGCCATCGACACGCACGTCAAGAACATCCGGCGCAAGCTCGAGCCTGATCCGCGCCAGCCTCGGTACCTCCTCACCGTTCACGGCGTCGGCTACCGGTTCACCGACGATGACTCGAGTGACTGAGCCAAAAGATGAGCCGTCGGATCGGCGGACCACCGGCGGCGACCCGTGGGCGGCGGAGCCGCGCGATCTGTCAGACGTGAGGCATCGACGGCATTGGGACCGCCGCGGCCGTCCGCCGTGGTGGCCCGATGGCGAGACCTGGCCGCCGCGCGGCGACGCGCAGCAGTGGCGCGCGATGCGCCGCGGGTTCCTCTGGCGGGCCGGGATCTTCATGGGCGCCGTCATCGCCGTGCTGGTCGCCGGATCCCTCGTCGTCGGCGGGCTGATCGCGCGCGCGCTCGGCGGCGAGCCCGGGTCGCCCGCAGGGCTCTGGACCGTGCCGGTCGTCTTCGTCGCGATGCTCCTGTTCCTGCTCGCCGCTGCCCGCCGCGGCATGCGCCGGTTCGGAGCGCCGCTCGGTGAGGTGATCGACGCGCTCGGCAGGGTGGCGGCGGGCGACCACGGTGTGCGCGTGTCGGCGCGAGGGCGCGAGGGCCGCGCGATCGCCGGCGCATTCAATGCGATGGCCGAGCGCCTCGAGCAAAGCGAGGCGCAGCGACGGACCCTTCTGGCCGATGTGACGCACGAGCTCCGCACCCCGCTGACCGTGATCCAGGGCCAGCTCGAGGGCGTGCTTGATGGCGTCTACCCCCCGGACGAGGCGCACCTGCGGCCGGTGCTCGAGCAGACGCGGGTCGTCTCACGTCTCATCGACGACCTGCGCACCCTCTCGATAGCCGAGGCGGGCGCGCTCGAGCTGCATCGCGAGGCGACCGATCTCGTGGCGCTGCTCGGCGCCTCGGTGGCGTCCTTCGGTCCCGATGCGGCGGCCGCCAAAGTGAGGGTCACGCTGGAGGCGAGCGACGACGTCCCGACCCTCCTGATCGATCCCGTGCGGATGCGGCAGGTGCTGAATGACCTCCTGGGCAACGCGCTCCGCCACACCCCGTCCGGCGGGACGATCACGGTGTCCGCGCAACTCGACCGATCGGTGCGGTCGGTGCGGGTGATGGTCGCCGATACTGGTTCCGGGATCGCGGCTGATGCGCTCCCGCGTATCTTCGACCGCTTCTACCGCTCGCGCGGATCGGCCGGCAGCGGGCTCGGACTCGCCATCGCGAAGGGGCTCGTGACCGCTCATGGCGGCGAGATCGACGTCCGTAGCGAAGGTGAGGGCCGGGGAACGACCGTGAGCTTCACGCTGCCGCTTTCGCACGAGGGTTGACGCCCGCGGTCGCGGCCCCACCGCATCCTGAGGGCGTCGGATCAGTCCGGGTCGCGGACCATGAAGCGCTCTCCTGAGAATTCGACGACCGCGCCCGGCTCGATCGGCACGTAGGCGATCTCGACCCCGGGCGCGGCCTCGACGTACCGCACGTCCAGGTCCTGTCGCGGGTGGAGTCCCTGGGTGAAGATCACGATCGCCGTCGCGCGCATCGCGCGCTTGCGCATTCGCGGGCTCGCGTACGGATCCGGGTCGTACAGCCAGGCCCGGTATCCGGGAAGGTAGTAGCGGACGAAGAGGAAATCTTCGCGTGCGAGCACGATCGTGCGCTCCTTGGGGAAGTGGTCTTGGAGGTACCGCACGCGCACCTGCGCCTCACGGTCGCGGCGCGCCAGCGCGTCGGCGGAGAAACGTGTCGGCGCGAACAGGAAGAGCGCCGCGCCGGCCGCCACGACCGCCGCTCCGACGTACGGCCAGGCTCGGCGCGCGACGCCTCGCAGACGCGACAGCACGAGGTCGTCGAGGAGCGCCGCGATCAGCACGTACAGGGCGGGCAGCACGGACAGGACGTAGCCCCACTCGCCGATGTGCACCGCGACGTAGAACGCGAGCCCGGGTACGAGCCACGCCGCGAAGAAGCCGAGCTCGTTCCTCCTCCCCGACAAGGGCATCGGCGCGCGGCTCGCTCGCCCGCCGATCACGTGCACGAGCGGCCCCGCGATCAGGCCGACGAGCACCACGCCGAAACCGAGTAGGCCCCACGCGAGCGAGTACAGGGTGAACCGCAGGTTGTAGCCGAACGCCGCTGGCCCCTGCGCACCGATCGAGTAGGCGGACTCGACCGACCGCGACTGTTGCTGGATCGCGAAGAGGTACTGGTCGAGGCCGCCGGACAGCATCGCAGTGGGAACGAACCACAGCAACGCGCCGGCGAGCGCGGCGACGGTGGCGCTGATGCGCGTCCGCGCCGACGCGGGCCACAGGACCCACAGCCAGAGCGCCCCCAGGAGCAGCGCGAGGTCCTGCCGGTATCCGGTCAGCAGGCCGAACGCGAAGCTCGCGAGCACGACGTGTGTCCGCCGTCGACCCGCGCGCGCGTCCCAGAAGGCCGTGGCCAGCACGACCGCAAGCAGCCCCAGCAGCGCGTAGGGATACGCGATCTCGGCGTACGTCCAGATGAGCGGGTCGAACGCGTACCCGGCGGCGACGAGGCCGGCCGCACCGGGCGACGTGAAGCGGCGCGCGAGTCGGTATACGGCCGCGGCCCCCGCCGCGCTCGCGATGACGGATACGAGTACCAGCGCCGCGTTGCTGTCGTGCGTGATCTGGCGCAGCGCGGCCGCCGTCGCGATGTACAGGAGATAGCCGGGAGGCTGAGGCCGCTGCTCGCCGAGGCCGAAGTCGACGTGAAAGCCCTGTTCGAGGGCGTTGGCGTAGAGCACGGAATCCCACGCCCAAAGGGTGTGCGTGACGAAGGGCAGCCGCGACACCAGCACGATCGCGGCGATGGCGAGCGGTGCGACCACGTCGCGCCTCACCGGCTGGCGGGTACTCGAGCTTCTTGGAGGGGGCGGGGGATGAACAGCTGTGAGGCGCCGGCGACCGCGAACAGCGCGAGGCCACCGACGTCGGCGATGAATCCGGGCGCGAGCAGGAGCAGCCCCGCAGCGATCAGCAGCACGCGCTCGAACCAGATCGCCGGCTTCAGAAGATAGCCGCCGACGCCGGTGACGATGGCGATGATGCCCGCGATCGCGGAGATCGACGCGAGGACGGCGTCCGCGATCGTGGTGTCCCGCCACAGGATGGCGAGGCCCCCGGGCTGGGTGAACATGAACGGCACGAGGAAGCAGGGCAGCGCGTACTTCCAGGTCAGCATCATCGTCTTGTAGGGATTGCCGCCCGTGATCGCCGCTGCAGCGAACGGCGAAAGCGCGACCGGCGGAGAGACCTCGCTCAGGACCGAGTAGTAGAAGACGAACATGTGGGCTGCCGGCGCGGGCACGCCGAGCGTGACGAGCGCCGGGATGACCGTCGGGACGGCGACGAGGTACGTAGCCGTGATCGGGAGCGACAGTCCGAGGACCCACAACACGACGCCCGCGACCACCAGCGTGAGCACGAGGTTCCCGAACCCGAGCGCCAAGATCAGGCTCGAGATCTTGAGGCCGAGCCCCGTCTGCAGAAGGATCCCGACGGCGATACCGGCGACGGCCGTGGTCGCGGCCACGGATAGGACCTGCCGCGTCCCGCCGGAGAGCGCGGCGATGAGCTTCGGCCGGGTGAGCGCAGTCTCCCGGCGCAGGTACGACACGGCGATCGCGAGGATGATCGACCAGAAGATGGCGGTGACGGTGCTGAACCCGAGGACGAGGAACACGATGATCGCGAACAGCGACGTGTACTGGTACCAATAGCGCGCGGTGAGCGCCCAGAAGCCGGGCGCGTCGAGGGCGATGGCCTGCGCGCCCAGACGCCGGGCGTCGATCTCGATCGTGAGGAGGATCCCGAGGTAGTAGAGGATCGTCGGCATCACCGCCATGACGACGATCTCCAGGTAGCTGATGCGGAGGATCTCCGCCATGAGGAACGCCGCCGGGCCGAGCACCGGCGGCGAGATGACGGCGCCGATGCCGCCCGCGGAGAGGATCGCGCCGGAGGACTCGCGGTCGTGCCCGGCTTTCTTGAGCATTGGGTAGGCGATCGATCCGAGGGTGACGGTCGTCGCTACGCCTGACCCTGAGACGGTCCCCAGCAGGAACGACGCGAGCGTCACGGTCCGCGCCGCGCCGGTCGGCCTGCGGCCCGTCAGCGCGAACGCGAGATCGACATAGAACTTGCCGGCGCCGGTGTGATCGAGCACCGCGCCGTAGATCGTGAATAGGATGATGAACGTGGCGGCCACCAGTAGCGGCTGCCCCAGCATCCCGTCCGTGCCGAGGTACTGGTTGCCGACGATGTCGTCGAGGTTCTTGGGCGGTCCGCGGAACGGACCGGGCACGAAGTCGGCGAAGTACGCGTACGCGATCGCGATGAGGCCGAGCGCCGGGAGATGCCACCCGATCGTCCGGCGGCCCGCCTCGAGCACGAGGACGATCGCGATGACGCCGAGGATGAAGTCGGTCGGCGTCGGGCTGTTTGCGCGAAAGATCACCTCCTCGTAGTTCACGAGGACGTAGCCCGTGACCACGAGCGACCCGAGCGCGAGCGCGATGTCCGGGAGCGTCACGCGACGAAGGAACCGGGGATGGGCAGGGTACAGGAGGAAAGTCAGCACGAGGATCGCGGCGAGGAAGATCAGCTCGTAGATCTGCTTCGTCGTGACGGTCTGCCCGAAGATGCGGATGCTCGGAACGAGCACCACGTCGGTGAAGGGGATCGTCGCTCCAGCGGCCGCGTAGTACAGCGCGAACAGCGTCGTCGCGACCGAGAGAGAGGTGACCAGCCGATCCCACCAGCCGGTCAGCGTGCGGGTCTTGGCCTCCGACTCGAATTCCTCGATGAGTTCCCGGTTCTTCTCGCCCGATACGACCTGGTCGAAGTCCGGCCGGACGACGATGTCCCCTTCGGGGGCGGATGCGTTCGTTTTCTGGTCGGAAGCCGATGGCCGCGCGCTTTCGCCGCTCATCTCGCGAGCATCAGCGATGCGAGCGGCCGCTGTTCCGGGCGCACGTCGAGCAGCGCCTCGCCGAACCGTTGCCGGAGCTCGAGGGCCCACCGCGCCGCGGCGAGCCGCTGGCGTCCCTCCGCGGTGACGCGGATCAGCACGGCCGGCACGTCGACCGGCGGCGCGTCCTGGACGTAGGCGCCGTTCGCGGCGACGATCCGCCCGTCCCAGCCGAAGTATTCGACCGCGCGTATGTCGGTCGAGCTCCCCCGAAGCGTCCGCACCTGGCCATCCCTGCGCTGCAACTCTTCCTCCACCGTCGCGCGGTAGATTGAGTGCAGAAAGGAGTACCTGAACCGCTCTCCGTCGTCCAACTGCCCGAGCCACTCGTCCCCTCCGGCGGAGACCGCGAGGACCCCGACGGGCTGCGCGAGGACCGCGGCGGCCAGCGTCAGTGCGAAGGCCGCGAGGGCCAGCAGTGCCCTCGGTGCGGCTACTTCTTCCAGGCGCCTTTCGACTTGTAGTAGTCGATCGCTCCCTGGTGGTAGTCGATCGGCGAGCCCTCGACCGCGGTCGCGAGTTTCAGGTTCTTCGCCTCGGGATGGATCGCGACGAGGTCCGCCTGGCTGTCGAACATCGTCTGGAGGATCGCCGCGGCGAGTTTGGGATCGAAGTTCGACGGCACCACCAGAAGGTTCGCCACGCCGGCGACGGTGACGTCCGCGTCGTTCTTGTACGTGTCCTTCGGGATCTTCGCCGCGAAGTAGAACGGCCCGTACTTGTCGGCCATCTTCTTTACGCCGTCGGCCTGGTCGAGAAACCTCAGCTTCACGCTGTTGGCGAGATCGGTGACGGCTCCCGTCGGCAGCCCGCCGTCCCAGAAGAACGCATCGATCTTGCCGTCGCGCAGCGCGTCTGCGGAGTCCTGGACGCCGAGCCGCTCGCGCTTGATGTCCGTGTCCGCGCTCATCCCATACGCCTCGAGGACGCGGTTGCCCTTCGTTTCGGTCCCCGACCCCGCGGCACCCATCGAGACCCGCTTGCCGCGCAGGTCCGCCATCGAGTTGATCCCGGCCCCGTCCTTCGCCACGACGTGCATGAAGTTCGTGTACAGGACGGCCAGGGCCTTCGCGTCGACCTTCGCCTCGGGCGGGGCGAAACGGCCCTTGCCGTTCACCGCGTCGTAGGCCGTGTCGGACAGGGTGAAGGCGAGGTCGGCCTTGCCGTCGCGGATGAGCTTCATGTTGTCGACCGATGCGGGCGTCGATTGCGCGCTCGCGGCCACCTTCAGCTTCTTGCTGAGGATGTCGGACAGCCCGCCGCCGTACACGATGTAGACGCCGCCCGTGCCGCCCGTGACGACGTTCAGCGATCTGCCCTCGAAGGTGGGCGCTCCGGTGGCGCTCGCGGCGGATCCGGCGCGCGGCGCCTGGCACGCCGAAGCGACCAGCAGGACGGCGAGGAGCAGGCCCGGAACGCGCGACCGCCCGATCATCGACTCACCCCCGCGCAGAGCATACCCAGCCGGCGTCATCGGGCCGGAGTACGGGTGACGCGGAGCGCCCTCCGCTCGCGGGCGGCGGCCATCCGGCGGCGCTCCTCGTCGCTCTCCGCGAGGACGGGCGGTACTTCGATCGGCCGGCCGTGCTCGTCGATCGCGACGAACACGAGGTACGCGGAGGACACGTGGACGACCTGTCCGCTCAGCGTGTCCTCCGCCGTGACGCGTACTCCGACTTCCATGCTCGTCCGTCCCGCGTCGTTCACGGAGGCGGCAGCGGTCACGAGGTTGCCGACGTAGACCGGCGCGACGAACGACAGCTCGTCGATGCGGGCGGTGACGACACGCGCGCGCGCGTGGCGCGACGCCGCCGCGCCGGCGCACGCGTCGATGAGCCGCACGATCTCGCCGCCGTGCACGTTGCCCATCGGATTCGCGTCGGACGGCAGCATCGTCTGCGAGAAGATCGTCTTCGATGCCGAAACGGGCTTTGGAGAGATGTCGCGCACCGCGGCGATTCTGTCACGAGCACGCCCCGGCTCTCCTCATGCGGCCACGGGCAGACCACCGAGATCCCGGGCCGGACGCGGCCGATAGCATCGTGAGGTGCTCTCGGGCGAGGAGCTTCGCGCGGCCCTCGCGGCACGGCCTCCGCTCGTCGAGGACATCGACATCGCGGCGCAGCTCCAACCTTGCGGCATCGACCTGCGCGTGGCCCTTGTCCACCGTTTGTCATCGGCAGGCGTGCTCGGCACTGACGCCCGCGAGCCGGCCTCGCGCGAAGAGGTCGCCGCCGATGACGACGGCTGGTGGGACCTTCCCCCAGGCGCGTTCGTGATCGGCTACCGCGAGAGGGTGAATCTCCCGAACGACGTGATGGCGCTCGCGCAGCCGCGCTCGAGCCTCCTGCGGTCGGGCGTCGCGATCCACAGCGCGGTCTGGGATGCCGGGTACAGCGGGCGCGGCGAGGGGCTGCTGGCCGTGATGGACCCGCACGGGTACCGGCTGCAACGGGGTGCGCGCGTGCTCCAGCTCGTCTTCTACCGGCTCGCGGTCCCGGCGAGCGCCGGCTATCGCGGGCGGTACCTCGGAGAGGGCGAGTGACGGAGACCCAGAGGCCGGGCTCGATCCGCACCGAAGCGAATGGCCCGTACGTCGTCACGGGACCGCTCGTGATCGTCGACGTCGATGGTCATGAGGTGTTCGTCCCGGCCGGCCACACGGTCAAGCTGTGCCGCTGCGGTCACTCGGACAAGAAGCCGTACTGCGACCAAAGCCACCGGCGCGTCGACTTCGTCTCGCGGCCGTCGTTCGAGCCGGAGCCGGTGCTGCAGAAGGAGGACCCGCAATGAAGTCACTGGTCCTGCACGACGCCGCCCTCGCCGATGGACGCTCGGAGCACATGACGCTCGGCGTCAGCATGCGCGTGCAGGACGGCCGCATCGCATGGATACGGCCGGCCGACGACGCCGACCTTAGCGATGCCGAGGTGGTCGACGCGGGGGGCGCGACGATCGTGCCCGCGATGGTGGACGGGCACAGCCACCTGACGCTGCAGGGCGGCAGCCATTGGCTCGAGCGCGGCAGTGACCCGCCCGCGGTGCTCATGCAGGTGGCGCGCGACAACGCGCGCCGCCTCGTGCAGGCAGGGGTCCTGTGGGCGCGCGACGTCGGGGCGCCGCGCGCTAATGGACGCGCGCTCAGTCTCGCCGTGCGCGATGAGCTCGACGGCAAGCCCGGCCAGCCCTACATCCGCGTCGCGGGCACGTGGCTCGCGAAGACGGGCTGGCCGCCCCTCCTCATCACCGTCGATGACGGCACGGAGCTGGCGGCCGCAGCGGTGGCGCAGCTCGACCAGGGCACGGATCTCGTCAAGCTCTACCTCGATTCGCCCGGCGGCTCCACCGAGGCACCGTTCGGCGTCGACGACGTGCGCGCGATGGTCGCGGCCGTGCACGCCCGGGGCGCGAAGGTGGCGGCGCACGCCACGTACCTCGCGGGTGTGCGCGTGGGTGCCGAGGCGGGGGTCGACACGATCGAACACGGGATGGAGATCGACGACGACACCGCTCGCGTCATGGCGGATCGCGGCGTCGCCCTCGTCTCAACGCTCTCCGTCTTCGCGTCGTGGGAAACCTTCGCGGCGACCACCCGCATCGAGCGCTTCACGTCCGATGAAGCGCGCCGGCGCATGGCCAAGCGCCGCGAAGGCGCCTATGCCGCCGTCGCCGCGGCGCGGCGCGCTGGCGTGCGTATCGCGACCGGCTCCGACTTCGGCGGCGGTTCGGTGCGCGCGGGGCACCTCGCGTGGGAGGTGGAGCTGCTCGTCGGCGCCGGCCTCGAGCCGCACGAGGCGCTCGCGGCCGCGACGTGGCGCGGCGGCGAGGTGCTCGGCATCGACCACGCCGGACGCATCGAGGAGGGCATGCCCGCGGACCTCGTGCTCGTGCACGGCGACCCGCTCTCGGATCCCGGCGCTCTCTGGCGCGTGTGGGCGGTGTATCAGCGCGGCGTTCGGGTCGCGTGAGACGGTTCGAGGAGCGCGACATCGCGCCTGCGAGCCGATCGACCCAGGGCCGAACGCCGCCACTTCAGGAAGGGCCGGCGGGTCGATGGCGCGGGGCTCCGTGCAGTGGCGTGGAACCCGGGCGCGCGGGGTCGGGCGGCGGGACGCGCGCGCCAGCACTCCGCGGTCAGTCGACGCTGGGCAGGTCGACCCCGTGCGACTTCGCGAAGGCGATCGCGTCCTCGTAGCCCGCGTCGGCGTGACGCATCACGCCCGTGCCGGGGTCCGTCGTCAGCACGCGCCGCAGCTTCTCGCGCCCGAGCGGCGTGCCGTCGGCGACGGCGACCATGCCGGCGTGGATGGAGTTGCCGATGCCCACGCCACCGCCGTGGTGTACGGAGACCCACGTCGCGCCGGCGGCCGTGTTCAGCAGCGCGTTCAGGATCGGCCAATCGGCGATGGCGTCGCTGCCATCCTTCATCTGCTCGGTCTCGCGGAACGGCGACGCGACGGATCCTGAGTCGAGGTGGTCGCGGCCGATGACGATCGGCGCGCGCAGCTCACCCGACGCCACGAGCTCGTCGATGCATTCGCCGAACTGCGCCCGCTCGCCGTATCCGAGCCAGCACACGCGCGAGGGAAGGCCCTGGAACGGCACGCGCAGCCGCGCGAGGCGGATCCACCGGGCGAGAGACTCGTCGTGCGGGAACAGTTCGAGCACGGCCTCATCCGTGCGGGCGATGTCGGCCGGATCCCCTGATAGCGCCACCCAGCGGAACGGCCCGCGGCCCTCCGCGAATAGCGGCCGAATGTACTCGGGCACGAAGCCCGGGTAGCCGAACGCCTCGGCGAAGCCGCCCCGCAGCGCCTCGCCACGTAGGTTGTTGCCGTAATCGAACGCGACAGCGCCGCGCCGGGAAAGCGCCACGATCGCCGCGCAGTGGCGCGCCATCGCGTCGCGCGAGGCCGCCACGTACGCCTCCGGATCGTCGTGCCGTAGTCGTTCTGCGCCATCGATGTCGGGTACGTACCCCCCGAGCGGATCGTGGGCGCTGGTCTGATCGGTGACGACATCGACGCGCACGTCCCGGCGGACGAGCTCGGGCAACACGGCAGCGGCGTTGGCCACGAGACCGATGGACCGCGGTGTGGCAGCAGCGCGGTGCCGCTCGGCGACTGCGAGCGCTTCGTCGAGCGAGAAGCACAGCTCGTCGACGAATCCGTGCGCGAGGCGGCGCTCGGCGCGCGCGCGATTGACCTCGACCACGAGCGCGACGCCATCGTTCATCGTCACCGCGAGCGGCTGCGCGCCTCCCATGCCGCCAAGCCCGGCGGTGACCACGAGTTGCCCGCGCAGCGTCCCGCCGAAGTGCCGGCGGGCGACCGCGGCGAACGTCTCGTAGGTGCCCTGGAGGATCCCCTGCGTGCCGATGTAGATCCACGAGCCCGCGGTCATCTGGCCGTACATCGTCAGACCCAGCGCCTCGAGCTCGCGGAACCGTTCCCATGTGGACCACGCGGGAACGAGCAGGGCGTTCGCGATGAGGACCCGCGGCGCCCACTCGTGCGTGCGGAACACGCCGACGGGCTTTCCCGACTGTATGAGCAGCGTCTCGTCGTGTCGCAGGCGCTGGAGGGTCGCGCACGTTCGGTCGAACGCCTCCCACGACCGCGCGGCGCGCCCGGTGCCCCCGTAGACGACGAGGTCTTCGGGCCGCTCCGCGACCTCCGGGTCCAGGTTGTTCTGGATCATGCGGAACGCCGCCTCCTGCGGCCAGCCCAGGCACGAGATGTCGGTCCCACGCGGCGCGCGGACGGCGCGTGCGACGGCGCTCACGAGCTGACGGCCCGCGCGGCAGCGGTCACGACAGGTGGCCCATGCGCCGCCGCAGCTCGGTGAGCATCACCTCGCGCGCGATGACGTCGGACATGACGGCGACGTCACCCGACAGCGGCCGGTCCTCTTCCAGCCGCGGCACGTGCTCGCGGACGACCCGTCGCGCGGCCTCGATGGGAGGCGACGACCGCGCTCCCAGCATGTCGAGACCCTGGGCCGCGCACAGCGCTTCGATCGCGAGGACGTCGCGCGTGTTGCGCACGACGGCGGTGAGCTTGTGCGCGGCGTGCACGCCCATGCTGACGTGGTCCTCCATCCCGGCGGAGGTCGGGATCGACTGGACCGACGCCGGCGCGGCCCGCAAGCGGTTCTCGGCCACGAGCGCCGCGGCCGTGTACTGCGCGACCATGAAACCCGAGTGCTCTCCGGCGTTCGGGCTGAGGAACGACGGAAGTCCGCTCGTGCGACCGTTGGTCATGCGGTCGATGCGCGCCTCGCTGATGTCCGCGAGCTCCGCTACGGCGATGGTCGCGAGATCGAGCGCGACGGCCACGGGCTGCCCATGGAAGTTGCCACCGCTGACGATCCGATGCTCGTCCGCGAAGACCAGCGGATTGTCGGTGACCGCGTTGATCTCGATGTCGAGGACGCCGCGCGTGTAGCTGAGCGCGTCGCGCGACGCGCCGTGGACCTGAGGCATGCACCGGACGGAATACGGGTCCTGCACGCGCGGATCGCCGGTGCGGTGCGACGCGACGAGCGGGCTGCCGCCCACGAGCCGGCGCAGGTTCGCGGCGACCGTCACCTGCCCCGGGTGCGGCCGGGCGGCGTGCAGGCCCTCATCCCAGGCCGCGTCCGTCGCGCGAAGCGCTTCCGCCGACATGGCGCCGACGACATCCGCCGTCGTCGCGAGCACCTCGGCGTCGTGCAGCGCGAGGCAGCCGATCGCTGTCATGACCTGCGTCCCGTTGATGAGCGCGACGCCCTCCTTCGGCCCGAGCTCGATCGGCTTCAGGTCCGCGTGGCGCAGCGCGTCGGCCGCCGGTTTGCGCTTTCCGTCGTGGATCGCCTCTCCTTCGCCGATGAGCACCAGGGCGGCGTGCGCGAGAGGAGCGAGGTCGCCGGATGCCCCGACGCTGCCGTGCATCGGTATGACGGGATGCACGCCGCGGTTCAGCAGGTCCAGCAGCAGGTGGATCACGTTCGTGCGCACGCCCGAGCGTCCTGCCGCTAGCGTGTTCGCGCGCAGCAGCAGGATCGCGCGCACCGCCTCCACGGGCAGCGGGTCGCCGACGCCCACCGCGTGGCTGCGCACGAGGTTTCGCTGGAGCGCTCTCACCTGGCTCGGCGGGACCCGCACGGTGGCGAGGTCGCCGAAGCCGGTGTTCACGCCGTAGACGGGCTCGTCGCGCTCGGCGATCTCCTCGATGAGCTTCGCTGCGTCCGCGACGCGCCGCTCGGCCCCGCGGTCGAGCGCCACCGAAAGGGAAGCGCGAGCCACGGCGAGGATGTCAGCGATGGCCAGGTCATTGCCGTTGATCCTGAGGACCATCGGTACAGTATCTGGCTCGATGATCGTGATCATGAAAAGGGGCGCCGCGGCGGAGCAGATCGATCACGTCGTCGATCGCCTGGCGGAGCTCGGCTACGGTGTGAACCTTTCGGGTACCGAGGTGACCGTCATCGGCGCCATCGGCGTGCTCGACGACGACAAGGCGCGGCTCGCCGAGCAGCTCGGATCGCTCCCCGCGGTCGATCGTGTGGTGCCCGTGCTCAAGCGCTTCAAGCTCGCGAGCCGCGAGTTCCAGCCCGAGAACAGCGTGGTGCGCGTTGGAGACGTCGCCATCGGCGACGGTTCGCTGGCGCTCATGGCGGGACCCTGCGCCATCGAAAGCGAGGAGCAACTCATGGCCACGGCCCGCGCGGTGAAGGCCGCGGGGGGCGACATCCTACGCGGCGGGGCGTTCAAGCCGCGTACATCTCCGTACGACTTCCAGGGACTCGGCCCCGAGGGCCTCCGCCTTCTCGCGGCGGCGCGGGACGAGACCGGCATGCCCGTGATCTCCGAGGTCCTCGATCCGCACGACGTCGAGCTGTGCGCCCGGTACGTCGACATCCTTCAGGTGGGCGCGCGGAACATGCAGAACTACTCGCTGCTGCGGGAGGTCGGAAGGTCGGGGCATCCGGTGCTCCTCAAACGTGGCGGCATGTACCCGACCATCGAGAACTGGCTGCTCTCCGCCGAATACGTCCTCCGCGAAGGCAACCGGAGGATCGTGATGTGCGAGCGCGGGCTGCCGCCGCCGGGCGGCGAGACGGCCACGCGCAACGTCCTCGACCTATCCGCCGTCGCGGTGATCCACGAGCTCTCGCACCTGCCGGTCGTGATCGACCCGAGCCACGGCACGGGCAAGTCCGCGTACGTACCGGCGCTCGCGCGTGGCGCGGCCGCGGTCGGAGCGGATGGGCTGCTCATAGAGGTGCATCCGGATCCCGAGCGCGCGCTTTCCGACGGGCCGCAGTCGCTCACTCCGGCGCAGTTCGCAGAGGTCGCCGCCGACGTGCGCGCGGTCGCGGCGGCCTGCAGGCCCTCGGCTCAGGCGGCGGCGATCAGCCGGTAGCCGAAGCCGCGCGAGGTCTCGATCATCACATCGCTCACGCCGGCGTCCGAGAGCTTCTTGCGCAGCCGACCCACGTGGACGTCCACGAGCCGCGTGTCGCTGCCAGGCTCGTAGCTCCAGACTCCGCTCAGGAGGTCGTCCCGGCTGAACACGCGCCCGGGGTCGGCCGCGAGCGTCCGGAGCAGCTTGAACTCGGTCGGCGTGAGCGATACCTGCTGTTCGCCGGCGATCGCCTGGACGCTGGCGAGGTCGATCACGAACGTGCCGAACCGCATCTGCTTCTTGTCGGGCGTGGCCGCGAACAGCGGATGCCGGTTCCGCCGCAGGAGGGTCTCCACCCGCGCCACGAGTTCGTCGTTGTCGAACGGCTTGCCCATGTAATCGTCGGCGCCCACCCGGAGCCCGACGACGCGGTCCGGCGGGTCCTTCTTCGCGCTCAGGAACAGGACCGGCACCTCGCTCTCGCGGCGCAGCTGGAGGCACAGGCTGATCCCGTCGACGCTCGGCATCATCACGTCGAGGATCACCAGGTCCGGCACGAACTGCCCGAACGCCTCGACCGCCTGGCGCGAGTCGGTGACTGTCCTGACGGCGAAACCCTCATCCCGCAGGATGGCGGAGACCGCCCCCACGATCTCGCCTTCGTCGTCGACGACCATGACCTTGGTGCCGGCCGGGGGCCGGTCGGCCACGGCGAGCGGCTGCTCTCTCATGTAACGCTCAGGTGAAGCATTATGCATGCCATTGTAACGGACGTCCGCGCGCCCGCTGACCGGGCGACCTGCGCTACGCCTGTTCCCTGGCGGCGTCGCGCACGCAGAAGGCCGCCTGCGGGAGCGCCTCGAGCCGCTCGGCGGGGATCTCGTGGCCGCAGACGACGCAGCGGCCGTAGGTCCCCTTTTCGATCCGCTCGAGCGCCTTCCCGACGTCGGCCAGCTCCAGCTCGAGCGCGCGGCTGCGCGTCAGGTCGAGCTCGCGCTGTTGCGTCTCCGTCGCCGCGTCCGCCGGGTGCTGGTCGGCCAGCGAGAGTTCCCCGCCGCTCTCGCCCTGCGGCTGCTCGAGGCGCTCGCTCAATCGGGAAAGCGACGCCGACACGTCGTCGCGCTGCGCGACCAACCGCGTGCGGGCGGCCTCGATGTCCATACCGAGAGGCTACCGTACCGAGACGTGGCCCTTTAGCGAAGGAGGATCCGTGGAACCACGCGACATCGCCGCGGCGCGCGACCGCTACCACCTGCTCGACGTCCGGGAGGATGCCGAATGGGCGGCCGGCCACATCGAGGGCGCCCAGCACATCCCGCTCGGCCAGCTCGGGGCGCGACTCCGCGAGGTTCCGCCGGGAGTAACGGTCGTGGCGGTGTGCCGTACGGGCCACCGCAGCGACTTTGCCGCGGGCGGCCTGCGCCGTCTGGGCAGAGACGCCCTGAACCTCGACGGGGGCGTGGCGGCGTGGCAGCGCGCCGGGCTGCCCCTGGTCCGCGACGACGGCGCGGCCGGGCGCGTCATCTGAGCGCCGCGGCCCCGGCGGATACGCTTAGCCC
>JBBPYG010000048.1:0-6007 GCA_038200085.1 Candidatus Limnocylindria bacterium
CAGTCGTTCCAGCTGATCGAGCTCGGGTTCGACAAGGCCGGCGCGGAGAAGGAGGCTGCGCGATGCCTCCAGTGCGTCTGCCCCGATGTCGGGCGATGCCACCTCCAGCGGCTCTCGCTGGAGCATGGGTTGACCGAGAACCGCTTTCATCGCGCGGAGCCGGTGGACTATCACGACTACGAATACGACTTCACGCACGACTTCATCCTTCGCGACCTCAACAAGTGCATCAACTGCACGCAGTGCGTGCGCATCTGCCGCGACGTGATCGGCGCGAACTGCTATGGACTGATGGGCGGCGGCTACGACTCGATCGTGACCACGCCCTGGAACGTGTCGCTCGCGTACACCGACTGCGTGTCGTGCGGCGCGTGCGCCGAGACGTGCCCCACCGGCGCGCTGATGATGCGCGAGCGCACGCTCAACACCTACGAGCTGGACATCGTCCGCTGCATCTACTGCGGCGACTGCGTCGAGGTGTGCCCGCACGGCGCCCTCGGCGAGACTCCGAACTTCGAGCTGTCGACGTACCAGCGCTTCGGCGTCACGGTGCTCGGCAAGGAGGAGCTCGCCGTCGCGCGGACGTGGAAGCCTTCCGAGATCATCCCGACCAACGGCTCTCAGCGCAGCGAGGTCCGCCCGCCGGAGGTGCGGCCGCCGGCACCGCCGAAGTGGAGCGCGTAGCCGACCTCAAGGCGCGGCTGATCGCGCGCATCGAGGCCACGGGACCCATCTCCTTCGGGGACTACATGGCGGCGGCGCTCTACGACCTGGACTACGGCTACTACACGACGAGGGCGGCGATCGGCTTCGAAGGCGACTACATCACCTCGTCCGACCTCGGCCCCGCCTTCGGGCGCACGCTCTCCCGCGCCGTCGGCGACTTTTGGGATGCGCTCGGCCGCCCCACGGCGTGGGACGTGGTCGAGGCTGGCGCGGGCCGCGGCACGTTCCTGCGCGACCTGTTGGCTTCGCTCGAGCGCGAGCGCCCGGAGTCCTTGCCGGGCCTGCACGCGGCGATCGTCGAGGTGTCGCCCCAGCTCCGCCGGCAGCAGGCGCTGGCGCTCGAGAGCCGCGATGTCCTCTGGGCCGCCTCCGCGCGCTCGCTGGCGCCGATCCACGGCGTGGTCCTCGCGAACGAGGTCCTCGACGCGTTCCCCGTCCACGTTCTGGTCCGCTCGGAGTCGGGAGTCCGAGAGGTGCACGTCGCCGTGCGGGACGGACGGCTGGTCGAGACGCTGCTTCCGGCGAGCCGCGACGATCTCGTGCCGCGCGTGCCTGGTGAGCTTGCCGTCGGAGGCCGCTGGGAGGTGAGCGTCGCCGCGGAGAAATGGGTCGCGGACCTCGCCGCGACGGTGGCGCGCGGCTACGTGCTCTTCACGGACTACGGCGGTGACGAGCGATCGCTGCTCGGCAGGCGGGCCGGAACGCTGCGCGGGTTCGCCGGCCACCGCTTCATCGCCGATCCGCTCGCCTCACCGGGGACCGCGGACCTCACCGCGAGCGTGAACTTCTCGGCGATCCGCGCCGCGGCCGAGAGGGCCGGCATGACGCTCGTCGGCCAGGGAACGCAGCGGGACGTGCTGCTGGCGCTCGGCATCCGCGAGCCGACGGCGCGGCCCGTCGACGCCCGCGAGCAGCTCCGCGCCGCCAGCCGCCGGTCCGCGGCCGACGCGCTGCTCGATCCGAACGGCCTCGGTGCCTTCGTGGTGATGTGCTTCGCCAAGGATGCGCCGACCGACCCCGTCCGCATGTTCGCCCGCGCGCCTTTCCTGACCACCCGATAGCACGAGGCGACGGAGCGGCCGGCGGCGCGTGCCGCCTTGCCGCTCGCACCCTCCCCCCTCAGACTGCGAGGTATGCGCATCCGCGTCGGTTGCGAGTTCGACTGGGAGTGTTCCGGCGAGGTGCCGACCCTCATGCTCGTGCGGCCCAGCCCGGACGAGCACGAGCGCATCGTGTACGAGTCCCGTTGGCTCACGCCGGACGTGCCTCTGCACGAGTACCTAGACGCGTTCGGCAACGTGTGCTGGCGATTCGTGGCGCCCGACGGCACGCTGCTGGTCCGCTACGACGCCGTCATCGACATCGACCCGTCGTCCGATCCCGTGGTCCCCGACGCCGAACTGGTCCGCGTTGAGGACCTGCCCGACGACGCGATCGTGTTCACGCTGCCGAGCCGATTCGTCGAGTCCGACCTGCTCCAGGACGACGCGTGGAAGCTCTTCGGGGACTCCCCGCCGACGTGGGCGCGGGTCCAGGCAGTGTGCGACTGGGTCCACACGAACATCTCCTTCGTGAACGGCAGCAGCACCCCGCACACGACCGCGAGCGACATCTACCGGCAGCGCCAGGGAGTGTGCCGCGATTTCGCGCTGCTCTCGGTCGCCTTCTGCCGCGCGCTCAACATCCCGGCGCGGTACACGTTCGGTTACCTGCCCGACATCGCGATCGAGCCCCCCGATGTGCCGATGGACTTCCACACGTGGTTCGAGGCGTACCTCGGCGGGCGCTGGTACACGTTCGACGCCCGGCACAACATGCCGCGGGTCGGGCGGGTCGTGATCGGCCGCGGCCGGGACGCCGTCGACGTCGCGCTGTCGACGTCGTACGGCGCGGCGAAGCTCCGACGGCTCACCGTCTGGTCCGACGAGGTCACGGCGGAGCGTCCAGGTGGCCCACCGATCGAGCCCGATGCCGACGCGCTCGAGGAGGCCGCACGCCGGCCGACGTGACGGACTGGGCCCGCGTCGTACGCGCCGGTTTCCGCGTACGCCAGCACTACCGCTACACGTACACCGCCGCGGTCTGGGACCTGAGGCAGCGGCTCGTCATGGTGCCGCCCGATCGCCTCGGCGACCAGCGCCTGCTCGCCTTCGATCTCGCCATCCGGGGTGGGGAGGGCGACCGCGTGCGATGGGAGCGCGACGCCTTCGGCAATCGCGTCGCGCGCGTCACGGCCGCGCGGGTGGAGCGGGCGATCGACTTCGAGGCGACGTTCCGTGTCGAGCGCGTCGCCGGGGAACACGGTGTCCGAACGGCCGACGCCACGCCGTTCCTTGACGCGACCGCGTTGACCGCGCCGGACGATCGCCTGCGCGAGGCGGCCTCGAACCTGCGCCTCCTGACCGAGGATCCGCGCGAGCGCGTCGAGCAGGCGATGCGCTGGACGGCGGATGCGCTGGAGTACCGCTTCGGGATCACGGGGTACCAGACCCCCGCTGCCATGGCGCTTCACCTCGGCAAGGGCGTCTGCCAAGACTACGCGCACATCATGCTGGCGGTCCTGCGTTTGATGGGGCTACCGGCCCGCTACGTTTCCGGTCACCTCATCGGCGAGGGCGCGCCCCACGCGTGGGTCGAGGCCCTCGTCGAGCGCCCACGCGGCCGCGGCGTCCAGATACTCGCCTACGACCCGACCCACCGGCGCCGCGCCGGCCTCGGCTACATCCCCGTCGCGGTCGGTCGCGACTTCGCCGACGTCTCGCCGACCTCCGGCGTATTCAGCGGACCGGCGACGGGGCAGCTGAGCGCGTCGAAGCATGCGGAGGTCCTCGAGGTCGCGTACCGCGAGGCCGATGGAGCGGTGGCGTGATCCCGTCCGAATCCGTCACGACGACGGTGCCGGCTTACGAGCCCGGCGCCTTCTGGGACGAGATGTTCGAGGCACCCGGCCGGCCGCGCCCGCACTACCTGGCGCTCGCCAAGAGGTTGTCCACGCTCTCGCCTCTGGACGTCGACCGCCGCCAGCGCGCCGCCGACCTGTCATTCGTCGCGCGGGGCATCACCTTCGCCGTGAACCAGGATCCGAACGGGATCGAAAAGATCATCCCGTTCGACCTCATCCCGCGGATCATCACGGCGGCCGAGTGGACACGCATCGAGCGCGGGCTTCAGCAGCGCGTGCGCGCGCTGAACCTCTTCCTCCATGACGTCTACCACGAGCAGCGCATCCTGCGCGCCGGCGTGGTGCCCCCAGAGCTCGTGCTCGGCAGCCGTGGCTACCGCCGCGAATTCCGTGGCGCGGAGCCGCCTCTCGGCGCGTACACGCACGTCGTCGGCAGCGACCTCGTGCGCGACGGCAGCGGCGAGTTCTACGTGCTCGAGGACAATTTGCGCACCCCGTCCGGCGTGTCGTATGTCGTCGAGAACCGCCGCGTGCTCAAGCGCGTGTGGCCCGAGATCTTCAGGGACTACGACGTGCGGCCGGTCGAGGGATACCCGCAGGAGCTGCTGCAAACGCTCCTCTCGGTCGCGCCGGCCGACGTGGAGGATCCCCGGGTAGTGCTGCTGACGCCGGGGGTGCACAACTCAGCATTCTTCGAGCACGCTTTCCTGGCGAAGGCGATGGGCGTCGAGATGGTCCAGGGAGGCGACCTCTTCGTGGACGACGCGCAGGTGCTCATGCGCACGACCACCGGGCGACAGCGAGTCGATGTCATCTACCGCAGGGTCGACGACGACTTCCTCGATCCGATCGCCTTCCGCCCGGATTCGCTCCTGGGGGTCGCAGGTCTCCTCGCCACCATGCGCATGGGCCGCGTCACGGTCGCGAACGCGATCGGCGCGGGCGTGGCCGACGACAAGGCGATCTACGCGTACGTGCCGAGCGTCATCCGCTACTACCTGGGCGAGGATCCGCTGCTGGCGAGCGTCAAGACGTACATCGCCGCCGATGAGACGGACCGCGCGTACATCCTCGAGCACCTGGACGAGCTGGTCGTGAAGTCGGTCGACGAGAGCGGCGGGTATGGCATGCTCATCGGGCCTCACGCGCCGCAGCGCGACCGCGACGAGTACCGCGCCCGCATCCAGGCGAACCCGCGCGGGTACATCGCGCAGCCCACCCTCGCCCTGTCGCGCCACCCATGCTGGGCCGGCGAACACCTCGAGGGACGCCACGTCGACCTGCGCCCCTTCGTCCTGTTCGGCGGCGATGTCCGGGTGACGCCGGGCGGCCTGACGCGCGTGGCCCTGCGCAGAGGCTCGCTCGTGGTCAACTCGTCGCAGGGCGGCGGCGCGAAGGACACTTGGGTGCTCGCCGCGCAGTGACCTGATGCTGTGCCGCGTCGCCGACGACCTCTTCTGGATCGGGCGCTACGTAGAGCGCGCGATCTCCGTGTCGCGCCTCGTGGAGGTGACGCAGCACCTGGCCCTCGACGCCGGAGGGAGCGACTTCTGGGCGCCTCTCGTCGCGGACGCCGCGCGCGGCGGAGATGCCGACATCGAATATCACCTCGCCTTCGACGAGCGCAACGAGAACTCGCTCGTCAGCAGCGTGGCGCACGCGCGCGCGATCGCCCGGGGCGTCCGCGAAAGCATCTCGAGCGAGATGTGGGAGGAGCTCAACACGCTCCACTTCTGGCTGGCGTCGCCCGAAGCCCGCCACGTGCGGTCCACCTTTCATCGCGAGGCGCGGGCGCGGCTGCAGCACGTACAGGGGCTCGCGGACGCGACGCTCGCGCACGACGAGCCCTGGCAGTTCTTGTCGCTTGGCACGTACCTGCAGCGCGCCGATGGGGTCACGCGACTGTTGCGCCAGCAGGTGCACCTCCTCGGTCCGGGGTCCGACGCCGAGGACACGTCGGTACGCTGCCTGGCCGCGCTCCGCTCGTGCGGATCGGCCGAGGCGTACGCGCGCTACTACACGCTGGCGGTGGAGCCCAAGCGCCTCGTGGAGTTCCTCCTGTTGAACGCGGTGTTCCCGCAGGCCGTGCGCTTCAGCCTCAACACGGCCCACGACCTGCTCCGCTCGATCGCGGACCGCCGCGCGGCGGCCGGGAATGCGCGCGGTCCGGCGATCCGCACGCTGGCCGACGTTCGGCACTTCGTCGGCCGCTCGACGATCGACGAGGTGTTCGAGTACGGCCTCGAGCCGTTCCTCGACAGCGTGCAGAACGCCATCGCCGCCGTGGTGGCGGAGCTCACGGACACGTACCTCCGCTCGCAGCCGCGCCCACCGCAACTCGCGGGCGTGGGCCCGGGCGACGGAGCGCTGCAGCAGTGA
>JBBPYG010000049.1:0-5679 GCA_038200085.1 Candidatus Limnocylindria bacterium
CTCGCTCGTGCTCGCGGACATGCCGCGACGGGAGATGCGCGTGCGCGCGGAACGGGGATTGTCGGCAGAGCATGCCTCGGCGCCGGCAATGCCGATGGACGCCGTCCTTGCGCAGCACCGCGGTCCTCACCTGCTGCAGGTCGCCGACCTGCGGGACGACCCGGGGGCCGAACCCGCGCTTCTGGAGCACGGTCTCGTGAAGGCGCTGCGGGTGCCGCTCGTGCGGGAGGAGCTCCTCGTCGGGTCGCTGAACCTGTACTCGCGCGATGCCGCGCGGGAGTTCGACGACGTCGACATCGAGCTCGCGCACATCCTCGCCGGCCAGGCGGCGGTCGCGATCACCAATGCCAAGCTGTACGCGGCCGAGGTAAGGACGCGCCAGCTCTACCTGGCGATCTTTGACGGCATCGGCGAAGGCGTCCTGATCGGTGACCCCGGCTCGCGCCTCGCCGCCATGAACAGAGCGGCGCAGCAGTTGCTCGGCCTTTCCACCGAGACCATCGGCACCCCGATCGCCGACATCGCGACTTCGCTCGACCTGCGCGACGCCGACACCGACGAGGCCGTCGTTCCCGGCGGGGACCCGCTCACGGCGGCGATCCAGGGTCGGCCGGAGCGCGGCCGGTACGCGGTGACGGTGGCGGAGGGGGGACGGCTCATCCTGGAGGCGCTCGCCGAGCCCGTGAGCGACGCGCAGGGCAACGTGATCGCCGGCGTGCTCGCGCTGCACGACATCACCGCCGAGCGCGAGATCGCGCGGCAAAAGGACGAGTTCATCTCGATCGTCTCGCACGAACTCAAGACGCCGCTCACGCCCCTGAAGGCGCTTGCGCAGCTTCTGCGATCGCGCATCCGCCGCAGCCACGAGGGCCAGACCCCGCTCGACATCGGCTCGCTCGAGCAGAACCTCCGCACGATCGAGCGTCAGGTGGACCGCATGAACGCGCTCGTCAGCGACTTGCTCGAGGTGTCGCGAGCCGGGCACGGCAGGATCGAGGCGACGAAGGCGCCGCTGGATCTCGCCCAGCTCGCGCGCGATGTGACGCAGCGATACGTCGAGGCGACCGCCGAGGAAGGGCGCTATCAGTTCGTCGTCGACGCGCCTCCGGTCCTCGTCGTGATCGCGGACGCGGCCCGGCTCGAACAGGTGCTCATGAACCTCGTGGGCAACGCCGTGAAGTACTCACCGACCGGCGGCGAGGTCCGCGTGGCGGTCAAGACGGAAGAGGAGGGATCGGCCGTCGTCGTCGTCGAGGACGATGGGATCGGCATCCCTCCCGAGGAGATCGCCTCGCTCGGCCACGCCTTCGTGCGCGGGGGCGGTCGCGCGAGGACCTTCGCCGGGGTCGGGATCGGGCTCTATCTCTCGCGCCTCGTCGCCGAGGCGCACGGCGGCACCATCACCGTCGAGAGCGCCGGCACCGACCGCGGCACACGCGTCACGATGCGGCTGCCCTCATAGGCACCCGTGGCGTCACGTGGCTGTGGCCGATGTCCTCGATGTCCCGGGACATCAGGGCGGTACCGGAGGAGGGACTCGAACCCTCAGCGGGCTTTCGCCCAGGCGATCTTGAGTCGCCCGTGTCACCTTTGCACCACTCCGGCGTCGCCTCATTCTAGTTTCGCGGGCGTCCGGCCGGTATGCGCGCGGGCCTCTCGACAGGCTTGTCCACTTCGACGCGGGCGGGTCCGCGTGGGAGCATAAGACGGAGCGACCGCGTAGCTCAGGTCGAACGACGGGGAGGTGAGTCGATGGCGACGACGCACACGGCGACCGCAACGTGGCAGGGAGACCTCGACAGCGGCAGGGGTACCGTCAGCACGCGCAGCGGCGCGCTGAAGCAGGCGGCGACAAGCTGGAAGGAACGGACCGAGGGTGACGGTCAACAGGGACAGACAAGCCCCGAGGAGCTGCTCGCCGCGGCGCATGCGAGCTGCTTCCTCATGGCGCTCTCGTCCCGCCTCGCGAAGGCCGGCTGGACCGCGACCCGGCTCGACGCGACGGCGACCGTCACGTTCGGCGCGATGGCCGGCGGCGGCAACGGCGTGCTCTCGAGCGCACTCCAAGTGTGGGTCGCCGCGGCTGGGGCGTCCGCCGAGAAGCTGCGCGAGCTGGCGGACGATGCGAAGGAGAAGTGCCCGATCTCGAAGGCGCTCGCCGCCAACGTGGCGATCAGCGTCGAGGCCGAGCTGGCGTAAGCACTCGCGCCGGAGCCGCGCGAGCCTCGGCGCTCCTACTTCTCGCGGATCAGGTCCATGCGCGCGATCGCGTCCTTGACCAGCGCGGGATTGCCGATGATGACGCGGGGCTCGTCCCACGCGGCGTCGCGCCCCGTGGCGAGCGACAGCACCGCGGCGCCCGCTTCCCGCGCCACGAGCCCAGGCGCGGCGATGTCCCACGGGGACAGCTGCTCGTGCACGAACAGGTCGAATCGTCCCGCGGCGACGTACGCGATCTCGAGCGCGGCCGATCCGGTCACCCGCAGCCGCGCGCAGACCCGGTTCAGCTGGGTAAAGCGCGAGTCGGCCCTGCCCGCCGCGCCTCGCGACAGGTTCGACACCACGAACGCGTCGCGCGCCCGCGCCACCGCCGACACCGACACCGGCAGACGGTTGAGCCTCGCGCCGGAGCCCTCTGACGCGACGAATGTCTCCCGCAGGCGCGGGGCGTGGATCGCGGCGGCGCGCACGCATCCATCCTGCACATATCCGATCGCGACGCAGTAGAACGGCACGCCGTGCGCGAAGTTGAGGGTCCCATCGATGGGATCGACGACCCAGAGGCGCTCCGCGCGCCGAAGCTCGTCGCGTGCGCTCTCCTCCGCGAGGATCGGCACCGACCCGTCGAGATCGCGCAATCGCCGCAGGATCTCCCCCTCGGCCGCGTGATCGGACGCCGTGGCGAAGTTCGTCCGGCCGCCCTTGCGGGTGACGATCTCCACGGCGGCGGTGTCAATGGCCTTCCCGACGTCGACCGCGATCGATGCGGCGTGGCGCGCCATGCGCGCGAAGCGCGAACGATCCCGTGCGGAGGTCGCGAGCTGCGTCGCGCCCTTATGCGTCGTCGCGGTCCGCCGGGCACAGGGACCGGACGGTGTCGAGCAGGACGTTCAGGTCGAACGGCTTGGCGATGACGTTCGTGACGTTGCGGTCGCGGATCTGCTTCTCGAACCGGCCTCGGGCGGCGCTGACGAAGAGGACGGGCAGGTCCTTCGTCGCCCGGTCCTCCCGCACGCGGTCGAAGACCTCGATGCCGTTCATGCCCGGCAGCATGAGGTCGAGGATCAGGAGATCGGCGCCGTGCTTGCGGACCGTGTCCAGGATCATGGCTCCGTCGGCGACGATCACCGACCGGTAGGCGGGCTCGTCGTTGATCGCATCGCGCAGGAGGGTCGCGATCGGCGCATCGTCCTCGCCGATGACGACGACACGCTGGCGCGACACGCCGTTTCCGGGCACGGCCGACACTCTACGCTCAAGTGGCCGGTAAGGCGATGGCACGATGAATCGCGAGGCGGACGAGCAGGCCGAGCTCATCCGGCGCGCCCGCGCCGGCGACGGGCGCGCGTTCGAATCCCTCGCGAGAGCCGAGGAGCGCGGACTCTACCGCCATGCGCTCCGGATGCTCGGCACACCCTCGGACGCGGAGGACGTCGTCCAGGACGCACTCCTGTCCGCCTGGCGGTCGATCGGGGCGTTCCAGGGCACCTCGGTCCGCGCGTGGCTGTTCAGGATCGCGACCAACCGCGCCATCGACCTTCTGCGCGCCCGGAGGCGCCACGGCGGGCTCCCGCTCGAGCCGCCAGACGACGGCGACGTCGAGCCGCGCTGGAGCGAGCATCCCTCGGGTGACCCGGAGCTATCGGAGATCGCCGCGGGTCGCGAGGCGGCCGCGATCGTGGAAGCGGCCCTGCTTCTTATCCCGGTCGAGCAGCGCACCGCGCTCCTGCTGCGGGACGTCGAGGGGTTCGACTATGCCGAGATCGGGCGGATCACCACGAGCGAGATCGGCACCGTGAAGTCGCGTATCCACCGCGGGCGGGTCGCCGTGCGCAACGCGCTGGTGCAGCGCGGGTGGAAGGGCCCGGCAGGGTGAGGGAACCGCCGGGGCCGCCGGACGTTGGAATGAGTGAGATGGGACCGCACCCGGACCTGGAGCTGTCCGCATACGTCGACGACGCGCTCGACGAGCCCGACCGCGCCCGCGTCGCTGACCACCTGGCGGGCTGTGCCACCTGCACGGCGCGCGCACGCGAGCTCTCCGCCACGGCCGCCGTCCTGCGGGCGCTGCCCGATCCGCGGCCGAGCCGGTCGCTCGTCCCGCCGCTGGCGCGTGCGCCGGCATGGTACGCGCCCGCGCGTCTCCTCTCGGGCATCGCAAGCGGCGTGTTCGCGCTGCTGTTCCTCGCCGCGGCGCTCGGCCCCCTCGGTACTCCGCGCGCGGCGACGACCGCGGCCGCCCCGGCGGCCGCGCCGAAGGACCTCGCGACCGGCGCCGACGGCCGGGCCCCGGGGGTGGGGGTCGCCGCGAGCGCGTCCGCCGCCGCCGAAAGCGCGCAGCGCCTGGACAATGCGGCGTCGGCGTCGCCGGGCACGCGCGACGCGCAGCCCGCGCCGCCTTCGGCCTTCGCGGTCCCGGCAAGCCCCGCGCGCGCGTCGTCCGAGCCCGCGCCGGCCGGCCCTGCGCCGCTGCTCTGGCTCGGCTTGGCGCTCGCCGCCGGCGCCGCCGCGGTCTTCCTCCACGTGAGGATGCGCGCCGGCTGACCCTCATATCCTGACTTTCGTGAGCCCCGTCGAGCGCCTCCTGCTCATTGACTCCAACAGCCTCATTTATCGGGGCTACTTCGCGGTGCCGCCGCTGACGACGACCAAGGGCGAGCTGGTCAACGCGACGTTCGGTTTCGCCTCCATCCTGTTGAAGTCGCTCCAGGACACGGAGCCGCAGCACATCGCGGCCTGCTTCGACCTCCCCGGCCCAACCTTCAGGCACGAGCGGGACGCCACCTACAAGGCCACGCGGAGGCCGATGCCGGACGAACTGCGCCCGCAGTTCGAGCGTTGCAAGGAGTTCCTCGAGCGCTTCGGCGTGCCGATGTACTCACTCCCCGGCTACGAGGCCGACGACGTCATCGGGGCTCTCGCCCGGCAGGCCGACGCGCTCGGCCTCGAGACGATCATCCTCTCCGGCGACCTCGATACCCTGCAGCTCGTCACTCCGACCACGAAGCTGATGACGACCCGCCTCGGCTTCCAGAACACCGTCGTGTACGACGAGGCGAAGATCAGCGAGCGCTTCGGCCTGCGGCCCGACCAGATGGTCGACTTCAAGGCGCTCAAAGGCGACTCCACGGACAACATCCCCGGCGTGCCTGGCGTCGGCGAGAAGACCGCCGCCAAGCTGATCGCCGACAACGGCGACCTCGAGGGCGTGTACGCGGACCTATCGCGCTTCACGCCGAAGCTCCGCGCCGGGCTCGCCGAGCATCGGGACCAGGTCTGGCGCAGCCGCGAGATGTCGCGCATCGTGACCGACCTGCCGGTGACGCTCGATCTGGACCGCACGCGCCGCGCGAGCTACGACCGCGCCGGGATCCTCGACCTTTTCCGCGACCTCGAGTTCCGCAGCCTCGTGCCCCGCCTTCCTCCGGCGGACGGGAACACGGTCCCCGCCGCGACGAC
>JBBPYG010000050.1:0-60426 GCA_038200085.1 Candidatus Limnocylindria bacterium
GCCGGCGGATGCCTCGCGGCTGAACATCTGGTGCGGCGCGATCCGGAACTGGATCGAGATCTCCGTGGACCGCTTGGGGAGGCGCTTGCCGGTGCGAAGGTAGAACGGCGTGCCCTCCCAGCGCCAGTTGTCGACGTAGCATTTGAGCGCGACGAACGTCTCGGTCCCCGAGTGGGCGGGGACCTTGTCCTCCTCGCGGTACGCGGGCACGCGCGTTCCCTCTATGAACCCGCTCGAGTACTGGCCCCGCACGACGGTGTCGGAGACCTCCTCGGGGCGGATCGGGCGGATCGCCCGCAGGACCTTTATCTTCTCGTCGCGCACCGACCCCGCGTCGAACGCGACCGGCGGCTCCATCGCGACCAGGGCAAGCAGCTGCAGTAGGTGGTTCTGCACGATGTCCCGCATGGCGCCGGTCTGGTCGTAGTACTCGCTGCGCTCCTCCACGCCGATCGATTCGGCCGCAGTGATCTGCACGTGGTCGACGAACTGCCGGTTCCAGAGCGGCTCGAAGATGCTGTTCGCGAAGCGCATGACGACGATGTTCTGCACCGTCTCCTTGCCGAGGTAGTGGTCGATGCGGAAGACCTGCTCCTCGCGGAAGACGTCGTGCACCGTGTCCGTCAGCTCGCGCGCGCTGGCCAAGTCGTGGCCGAACGGTTTCTCGATGACGATGCGCGACCAGCCGCCCTCGCGGATGAGCATGTGCCTTCCTATCGCGCGCACGATCGGCGCGTACGCGGCCGGCGGCGTTGCGAGGTAGAAAAGGCGGTTGCCGTGGGTCCCGAGGTCGTCGTCGATGCGCTTAAGCGTGCGCGCGAGGGTCTCGTACCCTTCGTCGTCCGGCGTCGCGATATAGCGGACCCGCTCGGAGAACGAGCGCCACACTTCTTCGTTGATCGGCTTCGTTCGGCTGAACTCCGCCACGGCGTCGTGCAGCTCCTGGCGGTATGCCTCGTCCTGCACCGGCCGGCGCGCGGTGGCAACGACCGCGAACGCCGCGGGCAGCAGGCGCTGGAGCTCGAGGTTGTACAGCGCCGGAATGAGCTTGCGACCCGCGAGGTCGCCGGCGCCGCCGAAGATGACGAGCGCCGCGGGCTCGGGGGTGCGCGCAAGACGGGCACCCGCCCGGAGGGGATTGAGGGTGGCGGTGGCCATCAGCGGCGCCTCATTCCTTCTTCACCGCGTGGCCTCCGAACTGGTTGCGCAGCGCGGCGGAGACCTTCATCGCGTACGAGTCGTCTTGGCGCGAGGTGAAGCGCGCGAAGAGCGCGTGCGCGAGCGACGTCATCGGCACGTCGTGGTCGATGGCCTCCTTGATCGTCCAACGACCCTCGCCCGAGTCCGCGACCCAGCCCTTGATGCCCGCCAGGTCCGTGCCCTCCTCCTCGAAGGCGCGCTCCGCCAGCTCGAGGAGCCACGACCGCACGACGCTGCCCTGGTTCCATACGGTCGCCACCTGCTTGAGGTCGAGCTCGAACTCCGAAGCGTGCAGCAGCTCGAAGCCTTCTCCGTAGGCCTGCATCATCCCGTACTCGATCCCGTTGTGGACCATCTTCACGAAGTGGCCGGCGCCGGCCTTGCCGAAGTGCGCCCAGCCGTTCGGTGGCGCGAGGGTGTCGAGCGCGGGCCGCAGCACGTCGACGGCCTCCTTGGGGCCGCCGACCATCATGCAGTAGCCGACCTTCAGCCCCCAGATCCCGCCGGACACGCCGATGTCGAGGAAATGGAAACCGCGCTTTGAGTACATGTCCGCGCGACGCATCGAATCCCGGAAGTTCGAGTTGCCGCCGTCGACGAAGATGTCGCCGGGAGAGGCGTGGTCGGCGAACTCCGCGAGGGTCTGTTCGGTGACCTCGCCCGAGGGCACCATTGACCAGAGCACGCGCGGAGATCGGAGCTTGCTCACCAGCTCCTCGACGGAGTGCGCGCCGCTGGCACCATCCCGCTCGGCCTCCTCGACAGGTCCCGGACTGCGGTTCCCCGCCACCACGCTGTGCCCGCCCTGCGCGAGCCGAGTGACCATGTTCCCGCCCATCCGCCCAAGTCCGTAGAGCCCCAGCTGCACGCCGTCGCCCCCTTCGCGGCCCGCCCCGCCGCATTTCGCTTTCGCGTCCCCGCCCTGCCGTCCGGCCGGCCCCATTGTGCGATACCGTTGCCCCGTGACGACCGCGCTCGAGAACCCCGCCCAGCTCGAGACCTACCGCTCCGTCGCGCGGCAGCTGCGGGCCGACAGCATCCGCTGTTCCAGCGCCGCCGGGTCCGGGCATCCCACCTCGTCGATGTCCGCGGCCGACCTCATGGCCGTCCTCTTGACCGGGCACCTGCGCTACGACTTCAAGCACCCCGAGGACGGGGCGAACGACCACCTGATCTTCTCGAAGGGCCACGCGTCGCCGCTGCTGTATTCGATGTTCCGCGCGGCCGGCGCGATCGACGACGCGGAGCTCATGACCTTCCGCAAGTTCGGCAGCCGCATGGAGGGCCATCCGACGCCGCTGCTGCCCTGGGTCGACGTCGCGACCGGCTCGCTCGGGCAGGGCCTTCCGATCGGGGTCGGTGTCGCGCTCGCCGGAAAGCGCGTGCTCGCGGCGCCGTACCGCGTGTGGGTGCTGGTCGGCGACAGCGAGAGCGCCGAGGGGTCGATCTGGGAGGCGTTCGACCATGCCGGCCACGAGCAGCTGAGCAACCTGGTCGCGATCCTCGACATCAACCGTCTCGGTCAGCGCGGCCCGACGGAGCTCGAGTGGAACACGGACGCGTACGCGGCGCGCGCGCAGGCCTTCGGCTGGGACCCGATCGTCATCGACGGGCACGACCTCGCCGACATCGAGGACGCGTTCTCGCGCGCCGAGGAGGCCAAGCGCCCCACCGCCGTGATCGCGCGGACGGTGAAGGGCAAGGGCGTCTCGTTCCTCGAGGACAAGCCCGGCTGGCACGGCAAGACGCTCGACCCCGACCAGACCAAGGCCGCGCTCGCCGAGATCGGTGACGAGCCCTCGCGCGCGTTCACCGTGGTGCCGCCGCCGAAGTGGACCCCGAAGGCGTGGCCCGCGGCGTCGAAGCCGAAACTCGTCCGCCATGACGAGCCGGTCGCGACGCGCAAGGCGTACGGGGACGCACTCGTCGCGCTCGGCGCCGCGCGCGCGAACGTCGTGGTGCTCGACGCCGAGGTGAGCAACTCGACGCACGCCGAGGACTTCAAGAAGGCGTACCCGGATCGCTTCTTCGAGATGTACATCGCGGAGCAGCAGCTCGTCGCCGCCGCCGTCGGCATGCAGGTCGTCGGCCTCGTGCCGTTCGCGTCGACGTTCGCGGCGTTCTTCACGCGCGCGTACGACTTCATCCGGATGGCCGCGATCTCGCGCGCGAACATCCGGCTGTCGGGCTCGCACGCGGGCGTGTCGATCGGTGAGGACGGTCCATCGCAGATGGCGCTCGAGGACCTGGCGATGATGCGCGCGGTCCATGGCAGCACGGTCCTGTACCCGTGCGACGCGAACCAAGCGGCGCAGCTGGTAGCGCAGATGGCCGACCGCGAGGGGATCAGCTACATCCGCACGACGCGCGAGAAGACGGCGATCCTCTACGGCCCGGGCGAGTCCTTCCCGATCGGCGGGAGCAAGACGCTGCGCGGCGGCGGGCCCGGCGACAAGGTCGCGATCGTCGCGGCCGGCATCACGGTGCACGAGGCGCTGAAGGCCGTCGACGAGCTCGCGGCCAGCGGCGTGAGCGTGCGGCTCATCGACGCGTACAGCGTGAAGCCGATCGACGCGGACGCCCTCGTCGCGGCGGCGCGCGCGACCGGTGGGCGCCTGGTCGTCGTCGAGGACCACTGGCCCGAGGGCGGGATCGGCGACGCGGCGCTCGCCGCGCTGGCCGAGGCGGGCGCCGAGGCGACGCGCGTGCGGCACCTCGCGGTACGCGAGATGCCGACCTCCGGCAAGCCTGCCGAACTGCTCGATGCCGCGGGGATCTCCGCGACGCACATCGTCGCCGCGGTGCGGGAGCTGCTCGCGTAGCAGACGCGACCGCCGCCTGGTCGCAGGCTTGACGCGCAGGCGGCTATCCTTGCCGCGCCGGCCGCCCCGGTAAGAGGAGGGCACGTGGAGCTCATCGCCGCCGTGGTCGTCATCGTCGTGCTCGCGCTCTTCCTGATCCTCAGCTACAACCGTCTCGTCACGCTGCGCCAGCGGGTGGCCGAAGCGTGGGCGGATATCGACGTGCAGCTGAAACGACGCCACGACCTCATCCCGAACCTTGTGGAGACGGTCAAGGGCTACGCGGCCCACGAGCGCGGCGTGTTCGAGGAGGTGACCCGCGCGCGCGCCGCGGCCGTGAGCGCCGGCGCACAGGGCACGCCCGAGCAGCGCGCCCAGGCCGAGAACCAGCTGACCGGGGCGCTGCGCTCGCTCTTCGCCGTCGCCGAGAACTACCCGCAGCTTCAGGCGGTGCAGGAGTTCAAGGACCTGTCCGAGAACCTCACGGCGACCGAGGACAAGATCGCGTTCGCACGGCGCTTCTACAACGGCAACGTGCGCGACTTCAACACCGCGCTCCAGACCTTTCCGACCAACCTCTTCGCGTCCGCGCTCGGTTTCAAGGCCGCGCAGTACTTCGAGATCGCCGACCAGGCGGAGCGCGACGTCCCGCAGGTGAAGTTCCCGTAATGGAGCCGGCCGGACGCCGGCCCGTCCCGACCGGCGCCAGCGCGGCCCTGTCCCATAATCGCTGCGGATACCGAACTCGGGTGGGAGGGTGACCATGCGCCGGCCATCGCTCACGATCGCGCTGCTCATCGCCTTCGTCGTCGGAGCCTGCGGCGGCAGCTCGGGGGTCGGCGGCGGTGGCGGCGGGGCGCCCGCCGCGAACATCCCGGACACGATCAAGATCGGCGCGGTCCTGCCCCTGTCGGGGGCGGACTCGACCCCGGGCAAGTTCATGAACGACGCGTACCTGCTCTACACGAAGCAGGTGAACGACGCGGGGGGCCTCGAGGTCGCGGGCAAGAAGGCCAAGATCGACCTGCGCATCGAGGACAACAAGAGCGATCCGGCGACGAGCGGGATGCTGTACGAGAAGCTGATCACGCAGGACAACGTCGACCTGGTGCTCGGCGGCTACAACACCACGACCGTGACCCAGGAGGTCAAGGTCGTGAACCGGTACAAGATGCCGTACGTCGGCGGCGGCGGCGCCTCCTCCTCGATCTACACCGACAACACCTGGGCGGTCGGGCTCCTCGCCTCGATCGAGAAGCTCGCGAAAACACAGCTCGAATTCATCAAGTCGCAGCAGGACGCGAGCAAGCTTCCCAAGCCGTTGAAGATCGCGGTCGCCTTCGAGAACAGCTCGCACGGCAAGGAGTTCTCAACGGGGATCAAGGATGGCGAGGCCGCGGCGCCCGACCGCTTCAAGGTCGTCTTCAACGAGCCGTTCGACCTGAACGGCAAGGACTACACGTCGCTCCTGAACAAGGTCAAGGACGCCGGCGCCGACGCCTTCATGGTCGACGCCCGCGTGCAGGACTACATCACCATGCAGACCCAGTACAAGCAGATCGGCCTGTATCACCAGTACGAGACCTTTGGTCCACGCGGGCCGGAGAAAGCGGCGCGCGACGCGCTGAAGGCGTCGAGCGACTTCATCGTCGCCGCGACGTGGTTCGACTCCCTGCAACCCGGAGACAACGTGAAGAAGTGGCTCGACACGTGGAAGAGCACCGGCGACTCGCCCGAGTGGTACGCCGCCTCGGGCTGGGAGTGCGCGCGGATCCTGTACACGGCGATCCAGAAGGCGGGCACGCTGGACAAGCAGAAGATCCGCGACACGCTCTTCAACACGACCTGGGACAACTCGATCTTCCCGGGCGGGGCGATCAAGTTCGGCAAGACCGGCCAGTCCGATAACGACTACGTCGTGACGCAGAACACGCCCGACGGCAACCGGATCGTCATCTGGCCGAAGGACCAGGCGACCGGCACGCCGACCATCCCGATCCCGAAGAAGTAGGTCATGCGCCTGGTCGAGGCGCTGATCAGCGCGCTGCTGGTCGCGGGGCTGTACGCGACGATGTCATACGGCCTCGCGCTCATCTACGGCGTGATGAAGATCATCAACCTGGCGAACGCGGGGACGATGATGCTCGGCGCGTTCACGACCTTCGTCCTCTGGCAGACGTTCGGCGTCGACCCGCTGCTCTCGGTGCTGATCGTCGCGCCCATCTTCTTCGTCCTCGGGGTGATCATCGAGGCGGCATTCGTGCGGCGGGTCGCCGGATCGGCGCCGATCATCTCGCTGCTCCTGCTGTTCGGGGTGTGGCTGATCATGCAGTCGGCCGCGAGCCTGCAATTCGGCGGCGACGTGCGCGCGGTGCGACCGGTGTACGTCCAGGACGTCATCAGGGTGGGTGAGATCACGATCGCGTACACGCGCCTCGCGGTATTCCTCGCTGGCGCGATCATCCTGGTCGCGCTGGAGCTCTTCCTCCGGAACTCGTTCCTCGGCCGCGCCATCCGCGCGCTCGCGCAGGACCGCGAGGCCTGCGCCCTGTCGGGCATCGACACGCGGCGCGTCTCCATGGTCGCGTTCGGACTGGGGACCGCTCTCGCGGGGATGGCGGGATGCCTGCTCACGCTCGTCTTCCCGTTCGACCCGGACTTCGGGCGGCTCTTCCAGCTGAAGAGCTTCACGATCATCGTCCTCGGCGGCCTCGAGTCCATACCCGGCATCGCGGTCGCCTCCTTCGTGCTCGCGCTCGCGGAGAACCTCACCGTGACGCTCTCGAAGCCGGCGCTCGAAAACCTCGTGTCGTTCGTATTGCTCGTCGTCGTTTTGGTGGTGATGCCCGGCGGGCTCGCCGCGCTCGTGCGGCGGCGCCTGGCGTGACCGCGGTCGTCGCGAGCGCAGAGCGGCTCCCGCGCCGCGCGCGCATCTGGGGACAGGTCGCGATCGTCCTTCTCATCGGCGCCGCCATCGCGCTCATCCCCGTCCTCGACGAGCGCTCGTTCAACCTTCAGAGGCTGACGTTCTTCCTGCTGTGGTACGCGACGCTCGCCACCGGCTGGAACATCATCGGCGGCTATGCGGGCCAGATCTCGTTCGGCCACGCCGCCTTCCTCGGCATGGGCGCGTACACCACCGGCGTCATCTGGTTCACGACGAAGACGGACCCGCTGCTCACGGTGCCGATCGCGGGAGCGGCCGCCGCGCTCTACTCGGTCCTGGTCGGCGCGCCGACGTTGCGGCTGCGCGGCCCGTACTTCGCGATCGCGACGATCGGGATCGGAGAGGCCACGCGGCTGCTCGCGGTGAACTTCGATGACATCTTCGGCGTCACCCTGACCCACGGCGTCACGGGATTGTCGCTGCCGAACTACGATCCGGTGATCGTCCACTACGCGATGGTCGCGCTCTTCGTGATCGCGATGCTCGTGACGATATGGGTCCGCGGCAGCCGGTTCGGCCTCGGACTTTTTTCCATCAACATGGACACCGACGCCGCCGAGACCGTGGGCGTACCCACGGCGCGGCTCAAGATCACGGCGCTAGCGCTGTCCGCCTTCCTCTGCGGAGCCGCTGGAGCGCTGTACGCCGCCCGGCAGCAGTTCCTCGATCCGGGATCGATGTTCGGCTTCGACAGGTCGATCGCCCTAGTGCTCATGCCGGTGGTGGGCGGGCTCGGAACGGTCTGGGGACCGGTCTTCGGCGCCGTCCTGTACTCGGTCGTGCAGGACCAGATCCAGTCGCTCGTCCGCAACCCGTACCTGCCGACGCTCATCTACGGGGTACTGCTCGTGCTGATCGTGATCTTCGAGCCGCTCGGCATCGCGGGCCTGCTTTCCCGCGCGTCGGATTCGGCGCGTTCGCTCGTGCGTCGAAGGCCGGAGAACGTCACTTGAGCCAGGAGGCCGGAGAGGGTCACGTGAGCGAGGAGGCCAGAGGGCGTCACGCGAGCGAGGAGGTCATCCTGTCGGGACAGGGCGTCACCCGCCGGTTCGGCGGCCTGGTCGCGGTGAACGGCGTGGACTTCGAGATCCGCAGGGGCGAGATCTTCGGCCTCATCGGCCCGAACGGCGCCGGGAAGACGACGCTCTTCCGGCTGCTCTCCGGCGTGTACGCGCCGAGCGCGGGCTCGATCAAGCTTCGCGGCCGCGAGATCGGCGGAAAGAAGCCGCACGAGATCTGCGCGCTCGGCCTCGTCACGACGCACCAGATCGTGAAGCCGTTCGGCGAGATGTCGTGCCGGCGGAACGTCCTCGTCGGCGTGCAGTACGGCCGTCGCCGGCTGCGTCGCGCGGCCGCCGAGACCGAGGCCGACCGGCTTCTCGAGCTCACCGAGCTCGCGCCGCACGCCGACACGCTGGGCAAGGCGCTCACCCTCGCGCGTCGCAAGCGCGTCGAGGTCGCCCGCGCGCTCGCCACGGGCCCGGATGTCCTGCTGCTCGATGAGGTCGCGGCCGGTCTGAATCCCACCGAGAGCGCGCGGATCGTCGAGCTCATCCGGCGCATCCGGGACAGCGGTGTGACGATCGTCATGGTGGAGCACGTCATGAAGGCGATCATGTCGCTGTCCGACCGGATCATGGTCATGGACCTCGGCAAGCGCATCGCACTCGGCACGCCGGAGGAGGTCGCGCGCGATGAGCGCGTCGTGAAGGCGTACTTCGGCGAGCGCGCCGTCGCGTGACCGCGCCGGCGACGACCTCGCGGGAGGCGACCACCCAAGCGACGCCGGTCCTCGAGGTACGCGCGGTATCGGCTTCGTACGGCGACGTTCAAGCGCTGTGGGACATCTCGTTCGCGGTGCCCGAGGGCTCGGTCACCACGCTGCTAGGCAGCAACGGCGCGGGGAAGACGACGACGCTCAAGGTCATCTCGGGGATCCTCCCCCCGCGCGAGGGCGAGGTGCTGCTGGGTGGCGACCGCATCGACGGGCGCTCGCCCCATAGCGTCGTGGAGCTGGGCGTCATCCAGGTCCCGGAGGGCCGGCATCTCTGGCCGAACATGAGCGTGGAGGAGAACCTCATGCTCGGCGCGTACGCGAGGCGCGCGCGGCCCGAGCGCGCCCGCTCGCTGCGCGAGGTGTACGAGCTGTTCCCCCGCTTGCGCGAACGCCGCGCCCAGCTCGCCGGCACGCTCTCCGGCGGCGAGCAGCAGATGGCCGCGATCGGGCGCGGGCTCATGGGCCGTCCGAAGGTCCTCATGCTGGACGAGCCGTCCCTCGGCCTCGCCCCCATCCTGGTCGACGAGGTCTTCCGCGTCATCAAGGAGATCGTCGCGCTCGGCACGACGGTGCTGCTCGTCGAGCAGAACGTGCACCGCGCGCTCGAGGCCGCCTCACTGGCCTCGGTGCTGGAGAGCGGCCGCGTCGTGATCTCAGGCAGCGCCGCCGACATCGCGAACGATCCGAAGGTGAAGAGCGCCTACCTCGGCCTCTGACCCACGGGGGAGTGCTAGACGCCCCTCCAGCGAGGCTTTCGCTTCTCGAGGAACGCGGTTACGCCTTCGCGGAAGTCCTCCGAGAGGTAGGCCATCTCCACAAGGTCCTCGCCCGCACCCAGGGCACTGCGGCGGGCGTCCAGCACCCGGCGCACCGCGAGCTTCGCGGTTCGGAGCGTAAGCGGAGCGTTCGCGGCGATGCGCTCCGCGAGCGCTGCCACATGCGCCTCGATGCCGGCGAGCGGCACGACTTCGTTGAAGAAGCCCAGCCGCAGGCCAGCCTCGGCGTCGACCAGATCCGCCGTGAACACGAGCTGCTTCGTGACGGCCGGCCCGAGCGCGTCGACCATCCGCGCGAAGTTGCGCAGCGACAGCGTGTTGCCGACCGTCCGCGCGATCGGCATGCCGACGCGCGCGTTGTCGGCGCCGATCCGCAGGTCGCACGCCAGCGCCAGCGCGGCACCGCCTCCGGTGACCACGCCACGCACCAGCGCGATCGCTGGTTTCGAGACGCGCTCCAGCGCGCCGATGGCGCGCTCGACGTGCGCCTCGTACGCGAGCGCGTCCTCGCGGGTGCGGATCTGACCGACGCTCCCGATGTCGCTCCCCGACACGAACGCCTGGTCGCCGCGCCCCTGCACGACGAGCACGCGCACGGCGCCGTCGCCCTCGATCTCCGCGCAAAGGTCAGCGAGGCGCGCGTACATGTCGGGCGTGAACGAGTTCCGTGCTTCGGGCCGGTCGAATGTCAGCCACGCCACGCCGCCGCGGCGCTCGAGGTCGACCGTGCCCATGTTCACCTCACGCCGCCACGCCGTCGCGGAGCATCGCGTCGATCCGGTCAGCTGAAAGTCCCGCCTCGGCGAGCACCTCGCGCGTGTGTTCGCCGAGCAGCGGCGCCGCGCGGCGCAGCTCCGGTGGCGTGTCGCGCAGGCCGAGCGGCGAGCCGACCGCGCGGACCATGCCTGCGGTCGGGTGGGGAAGGTCCACGAAGAAGCCGCGCTCCCGCAGATGGGGGTCGGCGAACACGTCGGCGAATGTGTTGACGCGCCCGCACGGCACGCCGGCGTCCTCGAGCACGCGCATCCACTCCGCCGTCGTCCGGGCGACCGTGACCTCCTCGATGATCGCAGCGAGCTCGCGGTACCGCGCACGCCGCTTCGCGACCGTCGCCCACGCCGGGTCGTCCACCAGAGACGCGAGTCCCGCCGTGCCGCAGAAGGCCTCCCACGTCGCGGGAGTGGTCGCGCCGATCGCGACGAAACCGTCGCTGGTCCGGAACGCCTGGTACGGCGCCGCGACGCGATGCGCCGACCCGAGCGGTGCCGGCACCTCGCCCGTCTCGAGGTACACGCCCGATTCCCAGATCCCGAGCGACACGCCGCTCTCGAGGAGCGAGATGTCGATGAGCTGGCCGCGCCCCGAGCGCTGCCGCGCGATGACGGCGCAGAGCACGGCGTACGCGCCGTACATGGCGGACGCGAGGTCCACGATGGGAACGCCTACCTTCACCGGCGGCCGCCCCTCCTCGCCTGTCACGCTCATGAGCCCGCTCTCGGCCTGCACGATGAGGTCGAGCCCGGCGCGATCGCGGTACGGGCCCGTCAGGCCGAATCCCGTGACCGAGAGGTAGATGAGCTCGGGGTGCGTCGCGGCGAGCGAGGCGTACCCAAGGCCGAGCGAGTCCATCGTACCGGCGCGCAGGTTCTCGACAACGATGTCCGCGCCCGCCGCGAGCGCGCGGAAGGCGTCGGCGCCGTCGGCGCGCTTCAGGTCGAGCGCGACGCTGCGCTTGTTGCGGTTAAGGCGGAGGAAGCCCGCGCCGTCGCTGCCGCCAGCCGGAAATGGCCCGAGGGCCCGGCTGTAGTCGCCGGAGCTGGGCAGCTCGACCTTCACCACGTCGGCGCCCATGTCCGCTAGCAGCGTCCCGGCGTACGGCCCGGCCATGAAGTTGCCGATCTCGAGCACGCGCAGGCCTTCGAGCGTCACCGTGTCACAGGTGCCGCCCGCTTCGACGTCACCTGTCCGTCGAGCGTCACGCCGCGGCCCGTTTCGACATCACCTGCCCGTAGAACTCGAGCAGCTGGTCCGTCACGTGCTCCCAGTCGTACAGGGGCGCCCGTCTGGCGCCGGCGTCCCCGAGCCGCGCGCGCAGGTCCGGCTCGGTGATGAGCCGCTCGAGCGCGCGCGCGATGGCGCGGTGATCCTTCGGCTCGACCAAAAGACCGGTGACGTTGCGCTGCACGACGCGCTTGTAGCCGTGGATGTCGCTCGCGATGACCGGCAGCCCCGCCGCCATCGCCTCCAGCAGCACGATCCCGAACGACTCCTGTCCTGTCGAAGGCGCGCAGAAGACGTCGGCGGTTCGATAGAACCGCGCCTTGTCGGGATCCGACACGCGGCCGGTGAAGAGCACGTCCGCGAGCCCCTGGTGGCGCACGAAGCGGCGGAGGTCCCCGAGCTGCGGGCCGCGTCCGCCGATGACGAGTCGCGTCTCGGGGAACGTGTTCTTGAGCGAGGCGTACGCGCGCAGAAGGTAGCCGGCGCCCTTCCGCTGCTCGAGGCGCCCCATGAACAGGATGTTCGTCTTGCCGTCGCGGTACTCGGGGAAGGGCTTCGCGGCGCTGAAGAACTTCACGTCCACGCCATTCGGGATGATGCGGTAGTCGCCCGGGAAGTAGCGCGACACGAAGTGGCGGGCCGCGCTCGACACTGCGATGCGCCCGTCGAGCTTGCGCATGTAGTGCTCGGCGAGAACGCGCCCCGTCCAGTACGAGAACGAGAACCCGCCGAAGGCGTGGAAGGTCGCGACGCTCGGGCAGCGGGCGCGGTCGAGGATCTGCGCGGACAGAAACGGCACGAGCGGCTCGTGATGGTGGATGATGTCGAACCGTTCGCGTTCGAGCATCCGGTTCACGAGCCATTCGAGGCGCAGCGAGAGCGTCACGCGCCCGATGCTGCCGTTGTACGGGATCGCCACGGCCTGGCCGATCTGGATCACGTCCTGTGCGGGCGGATCGTCACCCCACGGCGCGGTGATGATGCGCACGTCGTGGCCGCGCTCGCGCAGCCGCTCGTATGTCTCGCGGATGTGTTCGTTGGCGCCGCCGGGCCGCGGATAGGCGTAGGGGGAGACGATCCCGATCTTCATCGGGTGCGCCCCGGCCCGACGCGCCTGCGCAGCCGTTTCGCCGGGTCTCGCACCATCGAGCGCCACTGCTGGCGCGCCGCGCCGTTCAGGTGCTCGCCGAGCGTCCAGGTCCTGCCGCGCGCGACGGTCGTACGCAGCGCGAGCGCCCTGCGCAGATCCTCAGGCGAGCGCCCGGGGTACTCGGTCCACGCGGTGCCCACGAGATTCGCGTGGTGGGCGTCGCTCGATCCCGTCTCCGCGATGCGCAGCACGTGCGCGTTCAGCCATCGCGCCCGGACGACGCGGACGCGTCCCGCGTAGGAGGGGTTGCGCAGCTCGATCCCGTCCGCGAGGCGTTCGGCGTCGCCGCTCTCCGCCATGCGCCGCAGCGCCGTTTCGCCGACCGAGAAGGTCAGGTACGACAGCGGATGGGGAACGACCGCGATGCCTCCGGCGCGGTGCACCGCGGTTATCGTCTCGGCCAGGGGCCGGAACATGGGGATGTCGCTCTCCACGAACAACGCGAGCAGGTGCCCGGATCGCGTCGTCACCTCGATCCCCGGCACCACCGCGACGCGGCTGCCCCGCGTCGCGGCCAGGTCGCGAAGCGCGAATGACGCGCGGATGTCGTCGTGGTCGGTGATCGCGATGACGTCGAGGCGCGCGTGCTCCGCGGCACCGAGGATCTCCGCCGGCGAGGACAGTCCGTCGCCGACGTCCGAGTGCAGCTGCAGGTCCGCGCGTCCGACCGGTGCCGCGGAGTCTGTCAATCGGTCCACATCCGCTCGAAGACCGCCCACTGCTCCGGAGCGCGGCGGACGGCGGTCTCGAGCACCGCCGCCCAGCGGCGCATGTTCTCGCGCAGGTCGGCGGCGCGGTCGCCCGTGGCCGCGAGCTCCATGGCCGGGTGGAACCGCGCGACCATCTTGCCCCCTTCGCGTCCCGCGAAGGCAGGGACCAGCGCGGCTCCGGTGCGCATCGCGAGCGTGACGTGCACCGATGGCAGGAGAGCGGGGCGGCCGAAGAAGCCCACGCGCTCGCCCACGCCGGTCACAGCACGGTCCGCGAGGATCGCGAGGACCTCGCCGCGGCGCAGGACGCGGTGGATGCCGAGCGCCGAGTCGGTCGGGACAAAGCGCAGCCCCATCCGCGTGCGCGCGCGGTTGATGCGTCGCGCCATCCCGCTCGTTTCCCGCTCCACGGGCAGCGTGACCGGATAGCCCTTGGCGACCATGATCTGGCCGACCACCGAGACCGGCCCGAGGTGTCCGCTCGAAAGGACGACACCCTTGCCGCGCGCGAAGGCCCGCGCGAACTCTTCCCAGCCCTCCTCGCCGACCGAAGCGAGCAGCTGGTCGGGCCGCATTCGCGGGATGCGGAAGATCTCGAGGTAGTTGCGGACCTGCTCGACGAAAGTGCGGCGCACGAGCAGCTCGCGTCCGCTGCGCCCGGGAACGACCATCGCGAGGTTCGCCCGGACCGCGGCGCGCGTACGCGGCGACGCGAGGTACGCCGCGCTGCCGACGACCTCGCTCAGGACCCCGTCGAGCGCCGCCGGCAGGGTCGGCAGCGCGCGGTCGGCCATGTCCGGCAGGAGCCTCGCGAGCTCGCTACGCACGCGGGGACGGCCACATCGGGCGGAAGATGTACCACTGGTCGGGCCACCGGCGGACGAATCCCTCGAGCCCACCTACGATCGCCTGGGTCGCGAGCTGGATGTCTTGCGTCGTCTCGCGCGTGCGTTTGACGAAGATCGGCGGCAGCGCGATGCCGCGGAATGTGTTGTCGCGCTCCCGCACCACCGCGGCGACGATGATCGGGGCTCCGGACACGCGGGCGAGACTCGCAGCGACCGTCGGGAACGAGGCCAGCTCCCCGAAGAAGCGCGCGCTCACGTTGTCGAAAGCCTGCGCTCGCGGGCCCAGGTCCATCATCACTCCGACCATCTCGTTCCGCCGCAGCGCGCCCAGGATCTTCTTCGCGGCGCCCTCCGGCGAGTGCAGCGTGATGTTCTTGTGCGCCCGGTTCCCGATGAGATGGTCCATCAGTCGCTCGTTCTCGAGGTCGTCGGCGATCACGTTGAGCGGGATCTCGTCGGCGATGCGGGCGCCCCCGAGCTCGAAGTTCCCGAAGTGGATCGAGACGAAGATGACGCCGCGGCCGTGGGCCATCGCGCCGCGCAGGTGCTCCCAGCCATCGACCGCGACGAGACGCTTGAAATCGTCGACCGTCTGCGCGGGGAACCGCATGATCTCGACGAGGTACTTCGCGAAGTTGCGGAACGAGCGCCGCGACACGCGCGCCACCTCGCGGTCGGTCGGCGGAAGGTCGAGGACCACGGAGAAGTTGCTCTTGGCGATGCGGCGCTTGGAACCCCACCCAAGGTACGCGAGCTCCCCGGCCGCGACGGCCAGCACATAGCCGACGCGCGACGGCAGGCGCTGAGCGAGCGCGGACGCCACTCGCCAGAACCAGTACCCAGCGCCGTGGACGGTCCGATCGAGCATCGCTAGCCGCGCGCCGTCAGAGTGTCTGCGTTGCGGCCGGCGATGAACGCCTCGACAGCCTCGCGCGCCCGGTCGTCGGGCATCTGCCTGGGCGGCGACTTCATGAAGTACGCGGACGGCGCGACGAGCGTGCCCGCCAGGCCGCGGTCGAGCGCGAGCCTGCAGCAGCGGATGGCGTCGATGACGACTCCGGCGCTGTTCGGCGAGTCCCAGACCTCGAGCTTCAGCTCGGCGTTCAGCGGGACGTCACCGAACGTCGTGCCTTCCATCCGGATGTACGCCCACTTACGGTCCTTGAGCCAGGGCACGTAGTCCGACGGGCCGACGTGGACGTCGCCCGGAGGCAGGTCGTGGTCGAGCATGCTCGTCACGGCGTTCGTCTTGCTGATCTTCTTGGACTCCAACCTCTCGCGCTCGAGCATGTTGAGGAAGTCGGTGTTGCCGCCGAAGTTCAGCTGGTACGTGCGGTCGAGCCGGACACCGCGATCCATGAAAAGGCGCGTGAGCACCCGGTGGGTGATCGTGGCGCCGACCTGTGACTTGATATCGTCACCGACGATCGGAAGCTTCTTCGCGGCGAAGCGCTTCTGCCAGTAGGACTCGCGGCCGATGAACACCGGGATGCAGTTGATGAAGGCGCAGCCGGCTTCGAGGATCTGCTCCACGTACCACTTCGTCGCCTCCTCGCTGCCGACCGGCAGGTACGACACGACGACGTCCGTCCGCGTGTCCTTGAGGATCTGCACGATGTCGGCAGTCGGGCCGCCGGCCTTGCGTACGATCGTCGAGAGGTACTTGCCGATGCCGTCGTGCGTCATGCCTCGGCTCACTGTCACGCCGCTCCTCGGGACATCCGCGAACCGGTACGTGTTGTTCGGCGGCGCGTAGATCGCGTCCGCGAGGTCCTTCCCGACCTTGTTCACGTCGACATCGAATGCGGCGACGAACTCGATGTCTCGAACGTGGTAGCCGGCGAGCGAGACGTGCATGAGGCCCGGCACCTTGTCCTCGGGGCTCGCGTCGCGGTAGTAGTGGACCCCCTGCACGAGCGAGCTCGCGCAGTTCCCGACGCCGATGATCGCGACGCGGATGCGGCGCCGAACGGCAGACGCGGCGGCTCCGGCCCGGGACGTGGCCGTTCGCGCGCGCTTCCTGGTGCGTGCGTCACGCGGCGCGCTTCCCGCGTCGGCCGGGGCGCGGGTGCGCGTCCCGGCGGGCTGCCTGGTGGGCGCCCTGTCGCTGGATGCCTTTGGGCGGACCCGGGGGCCAGCGCTGCGCCGTGGACTCACCTCGCGGCCCCCGCGCCCGCCCGCGCGGGTGTCGCGGTCGTCGCGGGCGCGCTCACCTGACCGCCTCGCTGGCCGCGCGGGCCACGTGGACGACGCGCTGGATCACTGTGACCGTCGCGAGGATCGCCGTACCGAGGACCGCCGCGACGAACAGCGGCTCGAAACCCGTGAGCCCCCACACGCCCGCGCCCACGAGCAGGATCGTCAGGCGCGCCTCACGCGGCGCGAGCCCGACATCGGCGGTGAGGCCGAGCGACTCCGCCTTGGCGCGCGTGTAGCTGACGACGAAGGAGGCCACGAGGGCAAGGAGGGCCGACCAGAAGAGGAGCCGATCGGCGTGGGCCGCTCCGATCGATGCGGCCGCTCCAAGCAGGGCGGCGTCGGCGAGGCGATCGACGGTCGAGTCGAGGAACGCGCCGAACCGCGTCCCGCCCCCGGCGAGCCTCGCGAGTTGCCCATCGAGGGAATCGGCGAGGGTCCCGATCAGGAGCACGATGGCGGCGGCCAGCGGCCGGTCCGCGGCGAGGAGCGCGCAGCCGACGAAGGTGATGGCGAAGCCGAGCAGCGTGACTGAATTCGGCGTGACGCCCACGGCGTGCAGCCGCCGCGCGAGCGGGGCAATGCCCATGCGGGTGCCATCGGCGACCTCCTTCGGGAGGACACCGTGGCTCACCCGCTCGCCTCTGACGGCGCGAGAAGGCCGCGAACGCTATGGTCCTGGAGCGTCGCGAAACGCTCGCGGTCGAACGAGCAGCGCACTTCGCGGCCCACACGCTTGGTCCGGACGATCCCCGCGCGGCGCAGCCGGTGGAGGTGCCACGACAACAGCGGCTGGCTGACCCCGAGCCGGCGTACGAGCTGAGACGCCGAGTGCTCGCCTTCGGTGGCGAGGATCCGCACGATGCGCAGGCGGTTGCTGTCGCCGAGCGCGCGATGGAACGTCCTCAGGTCGTGGAGCGACGTCTGGGCCGGCATCTTCCCCCTGGTCGGCGACATTTCAATGTTTCTTTATGGGTCTGGGTCCGACAGTAGGGAGGCGGTCGGGCGGCGTCAAGGCCGCGCGAGCTACTTGCGGGAGGTCGCGAAGATCTCCGCGAGCTCCTTCACCGTCTTCTCCGAGCGTCCCTCGCGGAATGCGTCGGCGACGCAGGTCTCGAGGTGGCTCTCGAGAATCAGGGCGTCGACGCGCTCGAGCGCCTTCTCGACGGCCATCGTCTGCCGCAGGACGTCCACGCAGTAAACGTCCTCGTCGACCATGCGCTCGACCGCGCGAAGGTGCCCCGCGATCGACCGCAGGCGCGCGGACACGTCCTTCTTCGTCTCCGGTGTCACTCCGAGCATCCTACCCCCGGGGGAGGGGGGTGCCGGCGGTCATACTCGGAACGTGCCCCGCAACCGCCCCGCGCCACAACGCCCCGCCGGCCGCAAGCTGTTCGACGCCGCGGCCGACCCGGACAGCGACGCGGTGCGCGCCGGCCGTCCGCTCGCGGCGCGCGTCCGGCCGCGCGACCTCGACGAGTTCGTCGGGCAGGAGCACCTCGTCGGCCAGGGCCGCGTGCTGCGCAAGGCGATCGACGCGGGGCAGCTCCCCTCGATGATCCTCTGGGGACCCCCTGGCACGGGCAAGACGACGCTCGCGGGGATCGCGGCGCGGCGCGCCAACGCGCGGTTCGTCGGCCTGTCCGCCGTCTCGAGCGGGGTCGCGGACCTGCGCCGCGCGATCGAGGACGCGCGTGACCTTCTCGCGACGACCGGGCAGCGGACGGCGCTCTTCATCGACGAGATCCACCGTTTCAACAAGGCGCAGCAGGATGCGGTGCTGCCGTTCGTCGAGCGGGGCGACATCATCCTCATCGGCGCTACGACCGAGAACCCGTCGTTCGAGGTGATCTCCGCGCTGCTCTCGCGGTCCCGCGTCTACGTGCTCCATCCGCTGGCCGAGGAGTCCGTCGCGACGATCGTGCGCCGCGCTCTGGCCGACGAGCGCGGCCTCCGCGGGGAGGTCGTTCTCGAGGGCGATGCGCTCACGGCGCTCGTGGGGGTCAGCAACGGCGACGCGCGCATCGCGCTGAACGCGCTCGAACTCGCAGCCGACGCCGCCACTCCGGGAGAGGACGGACAACGCCACGTCGACCTCGCCGCGGTGAAGGAGGCGCTGCAGCGGCGCTCGCTTCTGTACGACCGGCTCGGCGACATGCACTACGACACGATCTCTGCCTTCATCAAGAGCATCCGCGGCTCCGACCCCGACGCCGGCCTGTACTGGCTCGTGCGCATGATCGACGCGGGCGAGGATCCGATCTTCATCGCGCGCCGCCTGGTCATCCTCGCGTGCGAGGACGTGGGCCTGGCGGATCCGCAGGCGCTCGTGGTCGCCTCAGCCGCCCAGCAGGCCGTGCACCTCATCGGACTGCCCGAGGGCTACTTCCCGCTCGCGGAGGCGACCGTGTACCTCTCGCTCGCGCCGAAGTCCGATTCCATCAAACGCGCCCTGGGCGCGCTCGACCACGACCTCGTCGAAACGCGCGCGCAGCCCGTGCCGCTGCACCTGCGCAACGCCGTCACCGGGCTCATGGCGGGGATGGGCTACGGCCGCGGCTACAAGTACGCCCACGACCGGCCCGATCACTTCGCCGCGGACGAGACGTTCCTGCCCGAGAATCTGCTCGGCCGCCGGTACTACGAGCCGACCGACCTCGGCGCGGAAGCGCAGCTGAAGGCGCGCGTCGAGACGCTGCGCCGTCGCGCCGCTGAGGCGAAGGGCGCGGCGGAAGCGAAGGGCTCGCCGGTGAAGGGCGCCGCCGGCGCCCAGTAGAATCGTCGTCCACGGCATCCACGCCCCCGTAGCTCAGTGGATAGAGCGCAGGCCTCCGGAGCCTGAAGCAGGCGTTCGAGTCGCCTCGGGGGTACCGGCGTGCCGATGCGGCGTCGCCGCCTCGGGACGCTCACTTAAGGGGACTCAGTTCCCGCGGGCGCGGTCAGTGGATCGCGTGCGTGGACCCGGGTCTTGTCGGCTCAGTGGACCGGTAATGGTCCATTCGCCGGACGCAGGCGCGAGTAGTGGATCCAGAAACGGCCGAACTTGTTCTTGACGAGCCAGTCCTCTCCGTTGGGAGATTGGCGGACGAGCTCGCCCTCGCCCCACACGTCGGTGTGCACGGGCAGGTAGCGCACCTTCGCGCCTGGCCGCAGGACGAGCGCTCGATCCATCATCCCTGGGTCACGATACCGGCGAACGGTCCTTCGTCCAGCCGGCGGACGTACTCGGCGAACATCGGCTCGACGAAGTCGTACTTGCCCCGGCCGAGGCGGGTCACGAGTCCGCGCGCGCGCAGCGCCTCCAGCGCGCGCAGTACCTCGGGCCGGGGGATCGCGTTGCCGTCCGGCTGGGTCGCGTAAAGCACGGCGCCGTGCGCGATCCGCTTCGCGACCTGCTGGAGGTACTTCTGACGGCCGAGCTCAGACCAGTGCAGGGCGAACGGCCGCTCCAGCTCGCGCAGCGACTGCTCGTAGGCGATCGCGACGAGGTCCCCGGTCACCGAGCGCTGCCCCGCGTCGCGCATGAGGTAGTACAGGGCGGCGCAGACCTGCATCGTGTCCTGGGGGTGCCCGCCGGTCAGGTCCAGGAGGCGGTCGATCTCGGCCTCACCGAGAACGATCCGCTTCTCCGCGAATTTTCCCTGAAGGTATTCGAGCCAGTCGTCGGGATCGATCCCGAACCGGTGCCCCGCCGCGTCGGCGAGGTCGAGCGGCACGGCGAAGCGGTAGAACGCGTGCCCTTTCTGGCTGAACAGCTCCTCGAGGATCCCCTCCTCCGAGCCGAGGAAGGCGTACGCCAAGCCCTGGTGCGATTGAAAGTGCGTGCGCATGACGTCGAAGACCCGCGGTCCGAGCCTACCCGCGGCCTGGAACTCATCCATCGCGACGACGACGCGCTTTCCGGTGCGCGCGGCGAGCTCGCGCGACAGGTCGAGAGTCCCGTCGAAGAAGCGCTGCGCGTTGGTCTCGCGAGCGAGCTCCAGCGCGAGCTCGAGGTGCTCGTACCGCAGCTTGACGCTGGGCCGCAGCCCGGCGGCCGCGGCCTTCACCTGCTCGAACGTTCGCTCGACGCCGGACACGTTCTCAAGCACGGCGTCGGCGATCCGCTCGCCGAGCCCGCGCACGTCGGTCGCGCCGAGGCAGTCGACGTATGCCGTCAGGATCCCTTTGCGACGGAGCCTGCGCAGCGACTCGAGGATGATCGAGGTCTTCCCGATGCGGCGCGGCCCAGCGACCAGCACGTGGTTTCCGTCACCCAGTCGGGCGACCGCGCGGCGCACGTATTCTTCGCGGCCCACGAGGTCGCCGGACGCGACGGGACCGCCGACGGGGAAATGCGGCGACGGCGCGACCGATCGCGAGAACGGCTGCGGCATCCGCTGAGTATACATCTCATGCATCCACTTCATTCGGCCGATGCATACAAGCGGCCATGTCAGCTCCCTCTACCATGAGATCGTGCCTCGTTCGGCGTTCCTCCTCGGTGGCCTCGCCCTTGGCGCGGGCCTCGGCTATGCGCTGCTCGGCCGCGCACCTCGGCGCGACCCCGAAGCGCAGGCAGCGCTCGCGCGCGCCGTGGCCGCGATCGACCGAGAGCTCGCCGGGAACCTCGAGATGACCACGATGTTCGACCAGACGCGGCAGGCGGTGATCCTCGAGAACGGCGAGTTCGCGCGCAACAGCGCGCTGATCGAACGCGAGCTGCCGGAGGAGCATCGCGAGCTCGCGGACCTCTACGCGGCGCTCCCGGAGGCCGAGTCGGCGATGGAGCGGCGGGGACCCGCGGGATCGGTCACGCCGGCCGACCGCGCGATCGTCGAGACATGGGAGGGCGACGCCCGGGAGGCGCAGCGCGGGCTCCGCGCGGCTCTGACGGCGCCGACCCCGACGGCATGGCGCCGTGCCGCCAGCGCACTCGCCGCGAGGCTGCGCCGGACACCGGCGCGCGGCGCGGATATCCGCGCGCGCGCGGCGTCACGCCATGTGGCGTCGAGCGCGGACGGTGCGCGGGCGCTTCGCCCATGAGCGCGGCGAACGGCCGCATCAGCCCCGGCCGCGCGTACCGCGCTTACCGCTACCCGCACCGCAAGGGCGGCCGCCTGTCGCGCCGCGTGAGCCACATGCGCGTCGGCAAGCTGGCGGGGGCGCTCACGGCGTTCCTCATCGCCCTCGGTCTGGCCGGCGGAACGGCCGCCGCGGCGGCCGTCAGCTACTTCGCCGCGGACTTGCCGACCGCGCACGATCTCGCCAGCGCGCCAGTCCCCCTCTCCACCTATATCTATGACCGGTCCGGCGAGCACCTCCTGTACACGCTGGAGGACGAGCGCCGGGAGCTCATCACACTCGGCGCTGTCCCACTGCGCATGCGGCAGGCGACGATCGCGATCGAGGACAAGACCTTCTACAGCAACCCGGGCATCGACGTCAGCGGCATCGTCCGGGCCCTCACCACGAACCTGCGGAGCGGCGGCATCGCGCAGGGCGCCTCGACGATCACCCAGCAGCTCATCAAGACGCGGCTGCTCGGTGACGAGCCAACGCTGGCCCGCAAGATCAAGGAAGCGATGCTCGCGCTCGAGGTCGCGCGCACGTACACGAAGGACCAGGTCCTCGAGATGTACTTCAATCAGATCTATTACGGCGAACAGGCCTACGGGCTGCGCGCCGCGGTGAAGACGTACTTCGGGCTCGGCGACCAGAGCGAGCTGACGCTCGGGCAGATGGCGCTGCTCGCGGGACTCCCCCAGGCGCCTTCGGACTACGACCCGGTGCAGGCTCCGGCCGCCGCCAAGGCGCGCCGGGCTCAGGTCCTCGACGCGATGGTGGAGCAGAGCTACATCACGCAGGCGGAGGCCGACGCGGCCAACGCCGAGCCGATCGCGGTCCACCAGAGCGCGACCCCGCTCTACGCGCCGCACTTCACCTTCCGGGTCCGCGAGCAGCTGGTCCAGCTCCTCGGGGAGAAGGCGGCCTATCGCGGCGGCTACCGCGTGTTCACCAGCCTCGACTGGAACATGCAGCAGCTCGCCGAGAAGGAAGTGCGCGACCACGTCAACAACCTGAAGTCATCGAACGTGAACAACGCGTCGCTCATCACGATGGACCCGCACACCGGCGAGGTGCTCGCGTACGTCGGCAGCAAGGACTACTACGACCTCTCGCCGCAAGTGCAGGGCGACTACGACGCCGCCGGCATCGCCCTTCGCCAGCCGGGTTCCACCTTCAAGCTCTTCACGTACCTCACCGGGATGCTGAAGGCGGGCGTGACACCGGCGACCGTGTTGAACGACATCGAGTTCACGCTGCCGAGCGGAGACGGCAAGGAGTACAAGCCGAAGGACGCGCCGCAGGGCGACGGCAAGTCGCAGCAGCACGGACCGGTGACGGTGCGCCAGGCGCTCCGCGAATCGCTGAACCTCCCGGCGCTGACGGTGACGCGGATGGTCGGCGTGGACGCGATCATCGACACGATCCACCAGCTCGGCATCAACCGCGACTGGGACCGCTCGCAGATCGGCCTGTCGTTCGGCATCGGAGCGGGCGAGATGCGCCTCATCGACATGGCGAGCGGATACCAGGTGATCGCGAACAAGGGCGTGCGCGTCGACCCGACGTTCATCCTCAAGATCGTCGACTCAGAAGGCAAGGTCGTGAAGGACTTCTCGGTGCCGCAGGGACGCAAGGTCATCGACGAGCGGATCGCCTGGGAGATGACCGACATCCTGAAGGACAACACCGACCCCGTGAACGGCTCGTTCGTCTTCGGCCCCTTCACGAACATCGGCAGGCCCGCCGCGCTCAAGACGGGGACGACCGACGACCTCCAGGACGTGCTCGCCATCGGATTCGTCCCGCAGCGCCTGACGGCTGTGTGGATGGGCAACTCGAACAACGAGGAGATGAAGGGCATCTCGTCGGCGCTCGGACCCGGCATCCTCTGGCGGGACTACATGAAGTCCGTCGTGAGCAGTCTCCCCGTGGAGCAGTTCGCGCGGCCCGCGGGCATCGTCGACAAGGTCGTATGCGTCAACCCGTCGCTGACCGGCGGCAATGGCTCGGGCAAGCTGCCGGGGCCATGGTGCCCGAGCAACTTCCGCTTCACCGAGCACTTCGTCCAGGGCACGGAGCCCACCACGGACGACCGCGACATCTACACCTCGTGCGGCCTGCGCATCAAGGCGCAGTTCCCGGACTGGCAGAAGGACGCCGACCGGTGGGCCTCGGAGGCCGCCCGCGGCCAGCATTCGTACGGGCGCTTCTTCTGGTCGCTCTGCGGGTTCGCGCCCATCGCCACGTTCCGTCCGGCGCCCCCGCCCGCGGCGACGCAGGCGCCGACGCCCCGGAGCCCGGCACCGCCGACGGCGCCTCCGGCCACGCCGGCGCCGACGCCCGGTCCCACGAAGAAGCCATAACGGCGCTCAATAGACTCGGCGGCGTGACCGAGCCGCGGACCCTCGCCGATAGGGTGACGTTCTACGCGCCGGTCGATGCCGATCTGCGGGAGCTCGAGCGGCGCCTCGCCGCGGTCGGCCGGGGGGCCCATCCGACCTTCGGTGCCGCCGCGGCGCATCTCTTCGGTTCGCCCGGAAAGCTGCTCCGCCCGACGCTCGTGTTCCTGTCAGCGCGCTTCGGCAGCAGGCCCGATCCCGACGTCGTGCTGAACCTCGCCGAGTCGCTCGAGCTCGTCCACACCGCGTCGCTCGTGCACGACGACATCGTCGACGCCGCGTCGCTACGCCGCAACCGACCGACGGTCAATGCGATGTGGGGCGACGAGACCGCGATCATCGTCGGCGACTACCTCTTCGCGAAGGCGTACGCGCTCGCGGCCGTCCTGCCGAAGCCGGAGGTGATCGCGATCGTCGCGCAGACGGTCTTCGCGTTGTGCGATGGCGAGCTGAGCGAGGTGACCTCGGCGCGCTCGGTCCCCACCGAGGCCGCGTACATCGAACGAATCGAGCTCAAGACCGCATCGCTGTACGCCGCGTGCTGCCAGGGCGCCGCGCTCCTCACGGAGGCGGACCCCGAGCACGTCGCCGCCCTTGGAGCGTTCGGAACTAACGTCGGATTGGCGTTCCAGATCACGGACGACGTGCTCGACGTCATCGGCGACGAGGCCGATTTCGGCAAGACCGTCGGCCGCGACCTCGCCGAAGGGATGCCCACCCTGCCGCTGATCTACGCGCTCGAGGAGCTGGACGGCGGCGGCGCCGCGTTCGCCGAGCGCATCGTCGCCCGCGGCAAGGACGACGCCGAGCTGCGCGACCTGTTGCGGATCATCCGCGCGAGCGGCGCGCCGTCCCGCGCCCGCGACCGCGCGCTCGGTTTCCACGCGGCGGCGCGTGCGGCGCTCGATGGACTGCCGGCGGGTCTGGAGCGGGACGCGCTCGCGGAGCTCGCCGACTTTGTCGTCAGCAGGGTCCGCTGATCTAGCTCCTTCTCGGAGGGCTCATCCTGCAGAACCCAGGTAGCGCGCCAGCGCGCCGATCGTGCCTGCGCAGCGCCTCTCCGCCGCGCGCGCTCTGCCGTCTAAGGTGCGGCCGGACCTTCAGCCCCCGGGTCTCTGGGACCGGAGGGCCCCTCATTCGTCCTCCGGCCCCGGCGACGGCCGCCACGGCGCCTGCGGCGCGGACCTGCCGCGGCCGTGGGCACCGGCGTGGGGCGCTCCTGCCGCGGGATCTCGTCGCTGCCGTAGACGCCGACCCCCTTCGTGTTCGCGGGCACGGCGTCGAACCGCACGCCCAGCTCCTCCGCGGTGAGCTCCTGGCGGCCGCCCTCGTAGATGCCGACGACGATCGACTCCTTCACGGCCGAGACGCTCTGCGTCATCGCACACGCGCTCGTGCCGCACTGCCCGCCGACACATGAGGGGATGTGGAACGTCTCGCCGATCTTGGGAAGCTTTCCCTTGATCTCCTGGTACGTCTCGAGCTCGTAGATGAGGCAACACTTCAGGCGGCCGCAGACGCCGGTGAGCTTGCTCTGGTTCAGCGGTAGGTCCTGGTCCTTCGCCATGCGGATCGAGATGTTCGAGAACTTGTCGAGCCAGGACGCGCAGCACAGCTCCCGACCGCACGTCCCGACGCCGCCGGCGACCTTCGTCTCGTCACGTCCCGCCATCCGCTGAAGGTCGATGCGAGTCCCGAAGTGCGCCGAAAGGTCGGACGAGAGCCCCGCCAGGTCGAGGCGCTCGTCCGTCGCGTAAAAGACGGTCAGGTTGCCTCCGTCGAAGCGCCAGTCCGCGCCGAGGATGCGCACCGGCAGGCCGCGTGCCCGGGCGATCTCCGCCGCGGTCCGGGTCGCCTCCTCCTCCGTCCGCTTGTGGCGCGCCATCTCGAACCGGTCGCTCGCGGTCGCCTTGCGCACGACCCGGCCGAGCGGGGGATCGACCTGCACGAGCGGGGAATCGGTCGGCAGGATCCGCACGTGCGCGGCGTCCTGACCGAGCTGCGTCTCGACGATCACCCAGTCGCCCATGGCGTAATCGGTGACGGGGCCCGGGTCGAAGAAGTACATGCGCCCCGCCTCCATGAACCGCGCGCCGACCACGGTGCGCGTCATGCCGCCTTGTCCAGGCCCGCGACGAACGGGAGGCGGAGCACGAAGAGTTCGAGCATCGACCGGGCGTTCGCGTTCCACGCGAGGTCCCGGCGCAGGCGCTGGACGAGGAGGGCGGTGTCCACGAGGTCCCGCGGGGGCACGCTCGCGCCGAGCCGGCGGGACTGGTCGCCGCGGTCCGGGCGCAGGAGGCGCTCATGCGCGGCCTGGCCCGCCACGACGGCGTCGCGCAGCAGCTCGCCCCACTCGTCCAGGCGCAACCCGATCGCCGCGCTGCGCCGGCGCGCGTCGCCGTCGTCGGCGAGGTCGGCGGCCCATGCGAAGCGGTCGGTCAGGCCGCTCGCGACCAGGCGGTACAGCTCCGCCTCGACCGCCGTGCGCGCGCTCCGGGCCCGGGCGTCGGTGGCGAGCGTCATCGCGACGCCGGGGCGTCCTCCGGCGGCGGCCGCGTGGCTGCCCGCCGCCGCGCCGAAGCGCTCCGCCAGGCCCGCCGTCATCTCCCTGTCTGGGACGAGCCGGAACGGGATCGGCTGGGCGCGTGAGCGGATCGTGTCGTGGATCATCTCCGGCCGGGCGGTGATCAGGACGAGGACGGCGTGCGCCGGCGGCTCCTCGAGCGTCTTGAGCAGCGCGTCCTGGCCGAACTCGTTCAGGTCCGCCGCGTCGTCGATGAGCACGACGCGCCTCCGGCCCTCGAGTGGCCGCAGCGCGAGGTCCTGCTGCATCGCGCGCACCTGCTCTATCCCGATGTCGCGGAGGTCGGCCAACTTCTCGACGGCGCGGACGTCGGGATGCGTCCCTCGCTCGATCTTGCGGCACGCGACGCACGAGCCGCAGCCCCCGGCGACGCGGCCGGCTGCGGTGCAGTTGAGCGTCTGCGCCAGCCGTACGGCCGCGGTGCGCTTGCCGATCGATCGTGGGCCGCTGAAGAGGTACGCGTGGGCGACATCCTCGCGCAGAGCGTTCTCGCCGAGCCGCTCCGCCACGCGGCGCTGCCCGATGAATCCTCTCATCGAGTGAGGCGAGTCTAGAGGAAGCGGCGGCGCCGGGAGAAAGCGGTCTCGTACGCCCGCTCGGTCCGTTCGGCGACGTGCGGCCAGGTCCAGCGCTCGGCGACGCGCGCCCGGCCGGCCTCCCCCATGGCTCGCGCGCGGTCGGGATCGGAGAGCAGCGCGAGGATCGCGCGGGCCACCGCCCGCGGCTCGTTCGCCGCGTGCAGGCCGTCGATCCCCTCGCTTACCACCTCGCGCAGCGGCGGGATGTCGCCGGCGATCACGGGCCTGCCCGCGCACCACGCCTCGAGGTAGGTGTGCCCGAAGGTCTCGTGGCTGGATGGCATCGCGAACAGCGTGCAGCGTGAGTACGCTTCCGCCTTCTCCTCCTCGCTCACCACGCCGCGCTCCTCCCACCGCGGATCGTCGTGCCGCGGGCGCAACCGCGCCCAGGCGGAGGGCTGCCCGATCGCGACGAAGCGGGTGTCCGGAGAGCGGCGCCACACGAGCGGAGCGGCCGCGCGAAGCGCGTCGTATCCCTTGTACCGTTCCTTGCGCCCCACGAACAGGACCGTCGCCGGCAGCGCCGGAGCACGGTCACGCAGCGGCGCGATGATCGGGCCGACGCCCGTGACGTGGACGCTGGACGCTCCACGCGCGCGGTACCAGCCCGCCTCCCATTCGGTCAGCGCGATCGTCGCGTCGTCGCGCCGGTAGCGCGCGGCATCGCGGGCGCCGCCTCCCGCCAGGAGCTGGCCGGGATGCACCAGCGGCGTCTCGACGAACGCGGCGCGCGCGCGAGCCGCCGCGCGCTCCGCGGCGCCGGCCCACTCGCGGGCGATGTTGTGCACGACGTCGGCGCCCGCGACGGCAGCGTCCAGCGTCGCGCCGCGCACGAGGGACGTCGGGAGCACGCCGTCGGCGAGCGCGCCGGCGCGTCCGAAGCGCACCGGGACGAAGCGGTACGTGATCCCGCCCTGGCCCAGGACGACCTCGCCGGGCGGCGCGTCGTAGAGCGCCTCGGGGATCCCGGCTCGCCGGCGTGCCGGCCGCAGGCCGACGAGCGTCACCGCGTGCCCGCGCGCGACAAGGGCCGCCGCCAGCGCGCGCGCCTGCGCCTCCGAGCCTCCGACCGGGGAGATGAGCTTCTTCACGATGGCGACGCGCATCAGCGGGGGACCCTACGCGAGGGCGGCGAGGTCCTCGACCGGCTCCGCAAGATCGGCGGCGACCTTGTGCGCCATCTCGACGCGGTCGATCACGCGCTCCCAGTCCCAGCGCTCCTCGACCTTCGCCCGGCCCGCGCGGCCCATCGCCTCGCGCAGCGCGGGGTCGGCCAGAAGGCGCAGCAGCGCCGCCGCGACCTCGGCAGGGCGCTGGCGGACCAGCAGCCCGTCGACGCCGTCGGTGATCACCTCGCGCAGCGGGGGGATGTCGCCGCCGATGACCGGGCGCTCGTGGAGCCACGCCTCGATGTAGCCGAGGCCGAAGGTCTCGTGCAGCGAGGGCATCGCGAACACGTCGCACGCGTCGAGCGCCGCGGACTTCGTCGCGCCCGGGGCGTTCTCGATGTCGATGATCCGCTCGTCGGCGTAGCGCGCGAAGTCGTCGATGAATGTCGAGTAGAAGCCCTGGATGCCGATGAACACGAAGCGCGTCTCGGGGTGCTCCCGCCACACCAGCTCGGCCGCGTCGAGCAGCTGGATGTAGCCCTTGTACCGCTCCTTGCGCCCGATGTAGAGGATCACCGGGGCGTCCGACGGAATCCCCCACACCGAACGGAAGGCGGCCCCATCGTGCGACCGCACGGCGTTCGGACCCATTCCCGTGACTACGATGCGAGAGGGCTCGATCCCGCGGTCGGCGTACCACCGGCGCTCCCACTCCGTCATGGTCGTGATCGCCGCGGCGTGCCGGTAGCGCGCCGTGTCGGCTGGGCTGTCGCCGCCGTGGAACTGCCCGGGGTGCGCGAGGGGCGTCAGCACGAGCGGGATGTCGAGCTCTTCCGCGACGTCGACGGAACTGTCGAGGTACTCGCGTCCGACGTTGTGCACGATGTCCCGGTCCTGCGCGTACCGCTCCAGGATGTCCCCGCGCATGAGATCGACGAGCGTTGTCGCATCCGCCGCGAGGCCGAGGATCCCGCCGCGCGGGCGCACCTGCACCACCTCCACGCCGCGTTCGACGAAGACCCTGTGGTCCTCGAACACACGCGGACTGGATCGCTCGATGCGGCGCCGCGTGCGCTCTGTCTCGGACGGCCAGGCGCACACCACGCGCACGTCGTGGCCGCGCGCGGCGAGTCGCGTGGCGAACTGGTACGCGAGGCTCTCCGACCCCCCGACCGGCGCGTAGCCGCGCTTGACGAACAGGATGTTCATGCGCCGCGGCGCCAGGGCACGCGGGGTGCCAACGCGCGCTTCAGGAAGCGGCGGCGGAGTCTTCGACGCCGAGGAACTTGAACCACGTCCGTTCCCCGGCGCGGATGTACGAGGAAAAGAGGTAGCTCGGGATCGACGGCGGCCGGAACGGCGCCCGGAGCGGCGTCATGTGCGCCTCCGCGATCGTCCTGCCGCCTTTGCGGTGGTTGCACGACCGGCACGCGGCGACGACGTTCTCCCACGTGTGCTGGCCGCCCCGGTGACGGGGGATCACGTGGTCGAGCGTCAGGTCGTGCCCGCGCCTGCCGCAGTACTGGCAGGTGTGGTCGTCGCGCAGCAGGACCTCCTTGCGCGACATCTTCACCACGGGCCGCGGCCGCTTGATGTGATAGGCGAGCCGGATCACCGACGGCGAGGGGAATGAGGCACGCTCGCTGGTCACGACGTGCCCGTTCTGCTCGAGCACGACCGCTTTCTGCTTGGAGAGGAGCACGACGGCCCGCCGGACGTTGCAGACGTTCAGCGGCTGGTAATCGAGGTTGAGCACCAGCACATTCGCGTCGACCACTCCCATGCCACGATTGTAGTGACGGACACCCCGCCCTTCGGAGCCCGGCTCGCGCGCGGACCGCGTGGAGGGACCAGTGGTCCCGGGCTGACGTCTTGTTCCCTGCCTCGATCGGTCAGTGGCCGCGCTGGCGCCGATGCGGAATACCACGCCGGCCAGGAACAAAGGCGCTAAGGCAAAGAGGTACGATTGCCGTGAAATGGCCGCCACGGGCACGCTCACGCTGAAGTCGGGCCTCGCCCAGATGCTCAAGGGCGGGGTCATCATGGACGTCGTCACCGCCGACCAGGCGAAGATCGCCGAAGAGGCCGGCGCCGTCGCGGTCATGGCCCTCGAGCGCGTACCGTCCGACATCCGCGCCGCGGGCGGCGTGGCTCGCATGAGCGACCCCGAGGTGATCCTCGGGATCATCGAGGCGGTCAGCATCCCGGTCATGGCGAAGTGCCGGATCGGCCACTTCGTCGAGGCGCAGGTGCTCCAGGCGCTGGGCGTCGACTACATCGACGAGAGCGAGGTACTGACCCCGGCCGACGAGGCCCACCACGTCGACAAGCACGGGTTCACCGTGCCGTTCGTCTGCGGCGCGCGCGACCTCGGCGAGGCGCTGCGGCGCCTGAGCGAGGGCGCGGCGATGATCCGCACCAAGGGCGAGGCCGGCACGGGGAACATCGTGGAGGCCGTCCGCCACATGCGCGCGATGCGGTCCGAGATCCGCAAGCTGTCGTCGATGAGCGAGGACGAGCTCTATTCCGAGGCGAAGACGCTGGGCGCGCCCGTCGAGCTGGTGAAGGAGATCGCGCGGAGCGGGCGCCTCCCGGTGGTGAACTTCTCGGCCGGAGGGATCGCCACGCCGGCGGACGCGGCGCTGATGATGCAGCTCGGCGCCGACGGCAACTTCGTCGGCTCGGGGATCTTCAAGTCGGAGGATCCGGCGCGGCGCGCGAAGGCGATCGTCGAGGCGACGACGCACTACACCGACGCGAAGCTCATCGCGCAGGTGTCGCGCGGGCTCGGCGAGGCGATGCGGGGCCTCACGCTCGAGGCGATCCCGGCAGGCGAACGACTTGCCGTCCGCGGTTGGTGACGCTCCTGCGCTGACCGTACGCGCGGGCGTTCTCGGCCTCCAGGGCGACTTCCGCGAGCACCTCGAGACGTTCCGCGGGCTCGGCATCGACGCCCTCGACGTGCGGCGCCCCGAGCAGCTCGATGAGGTCGAGGCGCTCGTCATCCCCGGCGGAGAGAGCACGACCATCGGAAAGCTCGCCGAGCACTACGGGTTCATCCCGAAGCTCCGCCAGCGCGTCGACGAGGGAATGTCCGTCTGGGGCACGTGCGCGGGCGCGATCTTCCTCGCGAAGGACGTTCCGGGTCACCCGCACCCGCTCGCCGGCCTCATGGACATGACAGTCGAGCGGAACGCGTTCGGCCGGCAGGTCGACTCTTTCGAGGCGGACCTCGCGGTGCCCCGGCTCGGGGCGGTCCCGTTCCACGCCGTGTTCATCCGCGCGCCGCGCATCTCCGCGGTGGCCGGCGGGGTCGAGGTGCTCTCGCGCCTCGATGACGGCACGATCGTCGCGGCCGCGCAGCGGCGTCTGCTCGCCACGTCGTTCCATCCCGAGCTGACCGGCGATCGCCGCTTCCACGAGTTCTTCCTTCGACTGGGGCGTACGTGATCGGCAGGGGAAGAGCCTTGCCGTTTCATCGGTTCAGCACCGCCCATCGCTGCGGCGGCTTCGTGCACGCGCCCGGTCTTGCATCCCGGTGGATGCACTACCTCACGTTCTCCTCGCCCTCGTGGCTTGGGCGGCCTGAGCCGCGGATCGGCGACCGCATTTCCGGGACACGCCGCTGATGTCCGGCGTACGGGCGGCCACGCCGATCGACATCCGCCGCGTCGGCGGCTTCCTCGACGAGGCGCTGCGCTCGCGTGACGCGATCATCGGCTCGACGCTGCCGACCCCCCTCGCCGCGGGGGCGATCGCCGGGCCGCTGCACCTCGTGCCGGGGCTGCTCGGCCTGCGGCGCCGCCTGCGCGTGTACGTCGAGGAGCAGGCGGACCGCGTCCGCAGCGCCGCGCTCGTCTACGAGGGGCGGCGCGCCGAGTGGGTCGTGATCGTGCTCGCGGCGCACGACGAGCCAGGCGGGCCCGACGGCGCGTTCAGGCTGCTGTCGTCGCTGGCGGCGGCCGCCGCGCGCCGCGGCATGCATCGCCTGTACGCGACGGTCCCCGACGGCGAGTCCGGCGCGTCGCGCACGCGCGAGACGTTCTTCCAGGCGGGCTTCTACTCGTACACGCGCGAGACCTGGTACATCGGTGCGCGGCTCGACGGTGACGCCGCGCCGTCATCGGCCCGTCCGGCGACCGGGAGCGACGCGCACGACCTCTTCCGCTTCTACGCCGGAACGACGCCGCACGCGGTGCAGCGCGCCGAGCAGCTCGCGGTCGAGGACTTCGACGTCCGCCGGCGCGCGGGGGCGTTCGACCCGCCGCACCTCGTCGGGGGAAATCCGCTCGCGATGCGCCGCCACATGACCATGATCGATGGCGACGAGCTGCGGACGCGGGCGTTCGCGGTGAGCTTCCGCGGAAGCGATCACCACCCGCACGTGTGCAAGGTGCGCACGGAAGCCGGCGACGTCGACCTCGCGCGGCACCTCGTCCGCGCGACCACGCACGGTCTCCCGCCGAACCGTCCCGTCGCCGCGCCGGTGCGGTCATACGAGGAGCACGTCGCGCGGGCGCTGCTCGCCGAGGGTTTCGAGGAGGCGGCGACGGCTATGCTCTTCGTCAAAGAGCTCGCCGTCCGGATCGAGGAGCCCATGCTCGCTCCGGCGGTGGTGAGATGACCGTGGATCAGACGTACGATCAGACCGACGACCTCGACGCGCTGCTCGGCGCCCTTCCTCCGGACATCGTCCAGCGCGTGCGCGCGCTCGACGGCCTCGATGGACTGCTCGAGATCGTGATGGACCTCGGTCGCCAGCCCGAGGCGCGGTTCGCCGGGCGCGAGGAGCTGCTCGCACGCCGCGAGGTGAGCGCCGAGGACCTCGCCTACGTCATAGCGCACATCGGCCAGTTCGGCGGCGACAACCGGGCCGGCATCGAGCGGACGCTGCACCGCATCAGCGCCCTGCGGAACCGCGCGGGGAAGGTCGTCGGAGTGACGCTGCGCGTCGGCCGCGCGGTCTACGGGACGATGGAGATCATCCGCGACGTCGTCGAGGCGGGGAAGAGCATCCTGCTCCTCGGGCGCCCCGGCGTAGGGAAGACCACGCTGCTGCGCGAGGTCGCGCGCGTCCTCGCCGACGACCTCGGCAAGCGCGTCGTCATCGTCGACACCTCGAACGAGATCGCCGGCGACGGCGACATCCCGCATCCCGGCATCGGCCGCGCGCGGCGGATGCAGGTGGCAACGCCGTCGCTGCAGCACGCGGTCATGATCGAGGCCGTCGAGAACCACATGCCCGAGGTCGTGGTGATCGACGAGATCGGCACCGAGCAGGAGGCCGCGGCCGCGCGCACCATCGCCGAGCGCGGCGTGCAGCTGGTCGCGACGGCGCACGGCAACACGCTCGAGAACCTCATGCTCAACCCCACGCTTTCAGACCTCGTCGGCGGCATCCAGACGGTCACGCTCTCCGACGAGGAGGCGCGCCGCCGCGGGACACAGAAGTCGGTGCTCGAGCGGAAGGCGCCGCCGACGTTCCATGTCCTGGTCGAGATCCAGGCCTACCAGCGGGTCGCGATCTACCACGACGTCGCGCAGACGGTCGACGCGGTCCTGCTCGGCAGGCCCGTCTCGCCGCAGATCCGCGAGCGCGTGCCGTCGGGCCAGGTCGAGGTCAGCGCCGCGGCGCAGACGGTCGAGACCGTCGAGCGCCGCGCGCCGTCGCGCCTCGCCGCGGTGCCGACGGAGCGGGAGTACGTGCGCGTCTATCCGTTCGGCCTCTCTTGGAGCCGTGTGGAGGAGGCCTCGCGGGGCCTCGGGCTGCCGGTCGCGATCGTGCGCGAGCCGGAGCAGGCGGACGTGGTGCTCACGCTGAAGAACTACTACCGCCGCAAGACGCCGCGGCTGCGCAACGCCGAGTCGGCCGGGATCCCGATCTACGTCGCGCGCAGCAACTCGTCGTCGCAGATCGCGACGGCGCTGTCGAGCGTGTTCGAGCTGCGGCGCCCGCCCGAGGACCAGGCGCTCGACGAGGCGCGCGAGGCGATCGACGCCGTCGCCGGAGGACAGAGCGACGAGGTGGAGCTGGCGCCGCAGAACGCGTACGTCCGGCGCATGCAGCACGAGCTCGTGGAGGACGCGAGCCTCTCGTCGCGCAGCTTCGGCCAGGAGCCGTACCGGCGCGTGCATATCTCCCGCACTTGACGAGAGGGCTCTTCGTCTCGCTCGAAGGCGGAGAGGCGTCCGGAAAATCGCTGCAGGCGCGGGCGCTCGAGCGCTCCCTCCGCGACGCGGGCCACGACGTCGTCATCACGCGCGAGCCCGGCGGAACCCCGACCGGCGAGCGCGTGCGCGAGATCGTGCTCCACGCGGGTGAGCTGCGGCTGCACCCCCTCGCGCAGGTCCTCCTTTTCAGCGCGGCCCGCGCGCAGCTCGTGCGCGAGGTCATCGACCCCGCTCTCGCGCGCGGCGCGGCCGTCATCACCGACCGGTTCTACGACTCCACCACCGTGTACCAGGGCCACGGACACGGCGTCGACCTCGCCGGCATCGACGCGGTGACGCGCTTCGCCGTCGGCGGCACCCGGCCGGACCGCACGTTCCTGCTCGACATCCCGGTCGAGGTCGGGCTGCGGCGATCCGCCGAGCGCGCCGCCGGAAGGCGGTGGGACCGCTTCGAGACCGACGACGCCGGCTTCCACCAGCGGCTGCGCGACGGCTACCTGCGGCTGGCGGCCGCCGAGCCGGGGCGGTTCGTCGTCATCGACGGGGACCGGCCGGCGGACGAGATCGCCGGCCTGATCAGCGGCGAGGTCCTGGCCGTCCTCGCGCGGCAGCGCGCGTACACTCCCGGCCCGACATGAAGCTGGTGTTCGCGATCGTCCACTCGGAGGACGCCGGCTCGCTCGTGGACGCCCTCACCGACAAGGAGTACCGCGTGACGCGCCTTCACTCCACGGGCGGGTTCCTGAAGCAGAACCACGCGACCGTGCTCGTGGGAGTGGAAGAGTCCCAGGTCGACGAGGTGCTCGGCGTCATCCGCGACACGTGCCATTCCCGAAGCCAGTACATCAACCCGATGCCGCCGATAATGGAGCCGGGGGAGTTCTACATGCCCTACCCGGTGGAGGTGACCTTCGGCGGCGCGACGGTCTTCGTCCTCGACGTGGACCGCTACGAGCGGCTCTAGCCGCCCCGCAGCGCTCCTTTTTGGTCCTTTGCCCGGCCGCGCTGCGGACGTCCTGCCCCCGGCTTGACATGTACGTTTCGTGACACACACACTTGCCGTCAAGGGCGGGGAGCGCAGGCAGGCCCGGCGATCCGTGCAAAGTGTGGGAAGGAACCGTACAAACGTGTCGCAGAAGACGATCATCGTCGCCGACGACGATTCCTCGATCCGCTCGCTGCTCCGGCAGCTGCTGTCGGACGAGGGCTTCAGCGTGCTGGAAGCGTCCACCGGCGTCGAGGTCGTCGAGAAGGTGAAGGCGTCGAGCCCCAACCTGGTGATCATGGACGTGCGGATGCCCGAGCTCGACGGCATCGAGGCGCTGTCGCGCCTGAAGGCGAGCTCCCCCGCGACGGCCGTGCTGATCATGACGGCCTTCGGCAGCTCGAACGCCGCGATCCGGGCGATGGAGCTCGGGGCATTCGACTACATCACCAAGCCGTTCGAGCTCGACAAGATCTCGCACACCGTTCGCCGGGTGCTCCAGTACCAGGACCTGACCGCCGAGGTCGAGGTGCTGCGCGACGAGATCAGCTCGCTCGTGCAGACGGAGCGGATCGTCGGCAACTCGCCCGCGATGCAGGAGGTCTACAAGACCATCGGCAAGGTCGCGAAGGCCGACGCGACGGTCCTGATCACCGGTGAGAGCGGCACGGGCAAGGAGCTCGTCGCCGAGGCGCTCCACTACAACTCGAACCGCAGGTCAGGCCCGATGGTGAAGGTGTCCTGCGCGGCGCTCCCCGAGACCCTCCTCGAGGCGGAGCTGTTCGGCCACGAGAAGGGGTCGTTCACCGGGGCGATGACGCAGCGCCGCGGGCGCTTCGAGCTGGCTGACAAGGGGACGATCTTCCTCGACGAGATCGCCGAGATGAGCGTCGCGACGCAGACCAAGCTGCTGCGCGTGCTCCAGGAGCGCAAGATCGAGCGCATCGGCTCGTCGCTCGCGATCAAGGTCGACATCCGCATCGTGTGCGCGACGAACAAGGAGCTCGGCAAGCTCGTCGAGCAGCACAAGTTCCGCGACGACCTCTTCTACCGGCTCAACGTGATCAACATCCACATGCCGCCGCTGCGCGAGCGCAAAGAGGACATCCCCGCGCTGGTGGAGCACTTCCTCGCGAAGCACCGCTACAGCGCGACCGCGCAACCCGCGGCGATCAGCGAGGAGGCGCTCCGCCGCCTGATGGAGTACGACTGGCCCGGCAACGTCCGCGAGCTCGAGAACGTGGTCGAGCGCGCCGTCGTCCTGTCGCGGGGCCAGATCATCACGAGCCGCGAGCTGCCGTTCGGGGACCACGAGGGCGCCGACCACGAGGACGAGGGCGAGGACGTCGGCGGAGACCGGTCGTTCTTCAAGAAGTCGGTCGCGCAGTTCGAGAAGGACCTCATCATGAAGGCGCTTTGGGATGCCGGCGGCAACCGGTCGAAGGCAGCGGAAATGCTGGGGATCTACCGGCGCCTCCTGTACGCCAAGATCAAGGAGTACGGACTCGAGGGGTACCCTCCCAAGGGCCGTTAGGCTCGCGGTCTCATTATTTCTGCCACGGAGGTCAGGCTCGATGTTCGGACACATCAACACCGCGCTCCGGTTCTTCCTCATCGGTCTCGCCGCGGGCGTGCTTGTCGCGCCGCGCGCGGGCCTCGACACACGGGCGATGATCCGGAGGCGCCTGGAGTCCATCGCGAACGACGTGCTCGGCATCGCCGGAATGTCGCCGATCCAGACCGGCGGCGCCGCTGCCGGCGGGGAGCGTCGCCGCGGCCGCGGCCGGCGCAGCGGGGATGCGGGTGCCGACAGCGCCGCGACGTAGGGCAGGGCCAGCTGGCGTCGTCCGCCTGCTCGAGGCGACCGGCTCGTCGCCGCGCGGTTGGGAGGCCGCCGTCGCCGTGGCGGTCAGGTCGGTCCGGGAGGAGGCACCCGCGCCGCTCGGGGTCGAGGTCTCGCGCCTCTGGGCCGACCTCGACGGCGCGAAGCTCGCCCGCTTCCACGCATCGGTGAAGATCGCCTACCGGCAGCAGCTCGGGAAAGTGCGCGCCTCTGCGAAGTAGGGCGGTCTTGGCACGCCGTCCGTCACCTGTTCGGCTTGTTGACACGCGCGCCGACCAGCACGGACAATCGCGGCTCACGCGGAGCCTGGGGAGACGCGGAGCCTGGGGAGATGCATGTGATGGCGGAGCTCGAAGGTCGCGACGCGCTCGCTCAAGTCCTGGTCGCTAATGACGGAGAGGTCATCGCGCGCCTGCGCCTGTCGGCCGCGGAGGCCGCCCGCGTCTGCAACGTGACGCCGCGCCAGCTCATCTACTGGACGAGGAAGGGCCTGGTGAAGCCGTCGAACGACGGCGATCACGACTACGACGTCTTCGCGCTGGAAAGGGTGATCCGGATCCGCCAGGCGCTCGAAAAGGGCTACTCGCTCGAGCGCGCGCACCAGGTGGTGCAGCGCGACCTCGAGTCGATCTCGAGCGAGATCGGCCGCCTCGACGGCCTCGACGGCGACCGCCTCGAGGAGGAGCTGCGCGCGCGGCTCGAGCGGCTCGAGGAGCGCGTGGGGCGCCTCCGGCGAACGCTCCCCGCGGTGCTGAGCCTCGCGCGGCTGCGTCGCGCGGTCGCCCGCCTGGCGCGCCTCGAATCGCAGGGCGCGCTCGAGCCGCCGGCCACGGACGTCGAGGCCGCGAAGGCGGTCGCGCTGCGCCTCGGACGCGCGGTCGAAGAGCTCGAGTCGCTCGTGGGAGAGGTCCAGGCCGCCAGGGCCTAACAAGCGCGTTCGGTCGATACGCTTCGCCCGATGCCGGCCGTGCGCGCCGCCGCGGCCATCGCGAGCGGCAAGATCGCGCGCTCCCTCCTGCGCGCGTCGGGGCGCGGCGCCACCGCCCTGCCTGGCCTGGTGGCCCTCGCCGTCGATCCCCGTCTCGTCGCGCGGCTCGCCGATGCCCTGCCTCACGGCGCAGTCTGCGTCAGCGGCACCAACGGCAAGACCACGTGCGCGCGGATGATCGCGGACATCGCGCGCGGGGCGGGATGGAGCCCGGTGCACAACCGCTCGGGATCGAACCTGGACCGGGGGGTCGCCGCCGCGCTGCTCGCGGACGCGACCTGGCGCGCGACGCCGCGCGGCGACGTCGGCATCTTCGAGGTCGACGAGGCTTCCCTCCCGCGCGTGCTCCGGCGCCTGTCGCCGCGCGTCGTGCTCGTGACGAACCTGTTCCGCGACCAGCTCGACCGCTACCACGAGATCGACGCGCTCGCGCGCCGGATCGGCGTCGCGCTCCGGGCGCTGCCCGACGACACCGTCGTCGTGCTGAACGCCGACGACCCGATCGTCGCCTCGCTCGCGCTCGGGAGAAAAGGCCCCGTGATCACCTTCGGGGTCGACGACCCAGCGGTCGGCGGGACGGTGCCGCAGGCGATCAGCGACGCGACGCGGTGCCCGCGCTGCGGCGAGCCGCTCGTCTACCGGCGCATCGTGCTGGCCCACGTCGGCGACTGGGCGTGCCCGGGGTGCGGCCTCGCGCGTCCGCCGCGCGACGTCGCGGCGGCGCGCGTCGCCCTCGGTCCCGACGGCAGCGAGATGCGGCTCGTCGGCGCAACCCGCGCCGATGCGGCGAGCATCACCCAGGACCCAGAGGGCGGCGAGATGAGTGCCTCCGGGGCGTCCGGATCGGACGACGAGACGGCGACTTCCGGTCCAGAGGGGAGTGGGATCCCATCGTCGGGTCGGTCGCGCCCGCGGGCCGCGATCGCGCCCCGCGGGCCGGAGGGTGCGCAGCTGCGCGCCCGGGCGGCCGCCGGTGGTGACGGGGAGATCGTGCGCGTGCCACTGCCCGGTCTGTACAACGCGTACAACGCACTCGCGGCGATCGCCGTCGCGCGCGTCCTCGAGATCCCGCTGCGCACCGCGACCGCGGCGCTCGCAGCGTTCCGTCCCGCCTTCGGGCGGCTCGAGGTCGTCAGCGCCGAGGGCCGCACGCTGCGGCTGGTGCTGGTGAAGAACCCCGCCGGCTTCAACGCCGCGATCGCCGCGCTGCTCGAGACGGGCCGCCGTCCGCGGCTGCTCGCCGCGCTGAACGACCGCGACGCGGACGGGCGCGACGTCTCGTGGATCTGGGACGCCGACTTCGAATCGCTCGCGCCGGCGGTCGAGACCGCCGTCGTGACGGGGCTGCGCGGCCCCGACCTCGCGCTGCGGCTGAAGTACGCCGGCGTACCGCGCGACCGCGTCAGCGTGGTCGACCGGTGGCGCGACGCGATCGCTCGTGCGCTGGCGGACGCGCCGGCGGGGTCCGAGATCGTGGTCCTCGCGACGTACACCGCGATGCTCGCGCTGCGCGACGCGCTCGCGGACATGGGCCACGTCGGTCGCTTCTGGGAGGACTGAGCATGGCCGCCGTGCCGGACCTGCGCATCGGCCACCTCTACCCGGACCTGATGTCGATCTACGGAGACCTCGGGAACGTGCTCACGCTCGCGCGCCGCGCGCGCTGGCGCGGGTTCGATGCGGAGGTGCGCGCGTTCACCGCGGGAGAGCGCTTCGACGCCGAGTGGCCCGACGTGTGGTTCTTCGGGGGCGGGCAGGACCAAGGGCAGGACGTGGTGAGCCGCGACCTCGCCGGACCGAACGGCGAGTCGCTGCGGCGCTCGCTCGACGGCGGAGCCGCGGTCCTCTCGGTGTGCGGCGGATACCAGCTGCTCGGGCGCGAGTACGTCCCCGAGGAAGGTCCGGCGATCCGAGGGCTCGGGGTGATCGACGCGACGACGCGCGCGGGCCGGCGCCGATTCGTCGGCAACCTCCTCGTCGACACTCCCGACGGCGAGCTCATCGGCTTCGAGAACCATTCGGGCCGCACGTACCTCGGCCCCGCGGCGCGCCCGCTCGGCCGCGTCGTCGTCGGTCACGGCAACAACGGCGAGGACCGGACCGAGGGCGCGGTCCAGGGAAAGGCCATCGGCTGCTATCTCCACGGGTCGGTACTGCCGAAGAACCCGTGGCTGGCGGACCGTCTGATCGGCTGGGGCCTCGCGCGCCGGCACGGCCCGGTCGAGCTCGAGCCGCTCGACGACCGCGAGGAGCGGTCCGCGCACGAGAGCGCCGTGGAGGTCGCCCGCTCGCGGCGCTGACCGCACGCCACCGTTCCCTTTAAGGGGCGCCTACCAGCGATCACTCGGTGACGCCTGCGTGCGCGAACGCTGGCCGAGCTGATCCTCGGACGACGCGCTCTGGTACGCGCGTACCGTCCGGGCGTCCTGTTCCCGCGCCCGCGACACGCGACGACAGTGCGCCGCGATGGTCACTCGCACGAGGCGCCTCCTGCTCGCCGTGGTAATCGCTCTCGTGCTGCTTCCGGCGGCAGGGGCTGGGACAGCGTCCGCGAAGGACCGCCCGGCCCGCACGGTGCTGCGGCCCGTCGACGTCGGCGCGGACGTCGCGGTCCGGCCGGCGTCCGACCCCACGCGCGAGCTGATCCTTTTCGTGGGCGGCATCGGTTCGCGAACGAGCGACACGACGTTCGACGACCTCATGGACACGTACTTCGGCGATCCGCGCTACGAAGTGCGCCGCCTGGGCAGCCTCCCTGACTACACGTATGACAGCCACGGAAGCCTCGACGCGGCGGCGACGGCGCTGGTGACCGAGATCCGCGAACTCGGCCGGGCCTACGCCGGCGTCCACCTCATCGCGCATTCCATGGGCGGCGCGGTCGTCGACCGGGCGTTCGCGCTGGGGCTTTCGCACGACGATGGCGTCCTGACGTATGTCGCGCTCGCCTCGCCCCACAACGGGTCCCTCGCGTCGCAGCTCGGCCAGGGTTTGATCGCCCTCGAGGGCGATGGCTTCACGCTCTTCCGCGAGACGCTCGGCCCGGTCCAGGATCCCGGCAGCGTCGCCGCCGGCGACCTCGCCGCGACGCGGCCCGTTGCGCCTCCGCGCGGGGTCGCCCGGCTGGACGTGCGCATGAGCTCCGATGCCGTCGTACTTCGTCGCGACGCCTACGACCCCGGGGTCGACTCGCGCGTGCTGAGCCCGGTCGACCGCGGCTTCCTCGCCGGGCACGGCGGCATCACCGCCGATCCGCAGGCGGTCGCTCTCGTGCGGGCGACGATCGAGCAGCACAGCGTTCCACCGGACGAGCGCAGCGCGCTGCTTCGACTCGCGGCGGACTCGGAGGATCTTCAGAACGGCATGCTGGTGGGAGCGTGCCTCTTCGCCTTCACCGGTGTATGCGCGCTGGTGGCGCTCGAGCTTCGCAGGCGTCGCCTCGTGCGCCGCGCCGAGGCGTGGGTCGATCGCGGGGTCGCGGATGGCGCGAGGGAGGTCGCCCGCGCCACCGGGTCCGTCGCCCCACCTATCTGCAAGGGCGTCGCGGATGCCGCGACGACGATCGCTCGAGCGACCGCAGCGGGCGCATCGCGGGTGTGGTCCGCCGTTACCGATGGAACTTGGAGGGGCGTGATCCATCGCGGACCGGCGGGCCCGCTCTGGTGATGCGTCGCGCGCTGACCCGCGGCCTCGGTCCACGCGGACAGGCAGGTCAGGCGCTGGTCGAGTTCGCGCTGGTAGTTCCGATCCTCCTCGTCTTCTCGTTCGCGATCGTGGAGATCGCCCAGCTCGGCGTCGCGCGCCTCGCGCTTCAGCACGCGGCCTCCGAGGGCGCCCGCGCAGGCGCGCTGACCAACGACGACGCCGCGATCCACTCCAGCGTGGCTCTGGCCGCGTCTCCTCTCGACGCGGGCCGGATCGACGTGGAGATCGAGCCGACCGCATCCGAAGCTCCGCGGACGAGCGACCCGCGCGGATCGTTGCTCGCGGTCCGCCTCCGGTACGCGATGCCGCTCCGGCTCGGCTTCATGGTGCTTCCCACGTTGACCATCAGCGGTTCCGCCGCGCGCCGCGTCGAGTGGACACCGTGATCGGCGTCCAGCGCCCGGAGCGTCGTCGCGCTCAAGGCGGCTCAGCCGGCGCTGATGACGAACAAGGGCAGGCGCTGATCATCGCGGTATTCGCGCTCGCGATCGCCGCGACGGCCGTGATCGGGCTGCGCGCCGCTCAGGCGCGTCTGCTCACCGGTGCGGGCGACGAAAGCGCCGGAGAAGCGGCCGTCGAAGCAGCCGCGTCGGTGTATGCCGATGCGGCGTTCGCGCGCCATCGCGGCGGTCCGTCGCGAGATCCGGGTCTCGCCGACCCGGCCGTCGTCGACGCCGCCCGAGCCGCCGCGATGGACGCCGCGCGCGCGAACGGCCGGGACGCTCCGGTCGAGCCTCACGCGACCGTTGGCGCAGGCGTGATCGACGTCGAGCTCAGGCTCGCAGGACGCAGGTACAGGGCGGACGTGCCGGTAACATGCTGCCCTCGCTGACTTCGCGCGCGTTGCGCCGCCCGCCGCGCCGCGTGGTGCACGGGGCGATCCTCACGCTGCTGCTGTCGGCCGCGGCGGTCTTCTCGCTTGGGTCCGAGCCCGAGGAGACCCAGCAGCCGGCGGCGCTCGCTGATCGCCTGGCGCCTTCGAGTTGGGCGGTGACGATCCCCGCGGGATGGCTCGCCGCTCCGATCGCGGGATTACGGCCGGGCGACCGGATCGACGTGCTGGCCGTGCGTCCGGGCGAGCGGCCATCGGCATCCGCGATCGCGTTCGACCTCGAGGTGATGAGCAGCGACGACCGTGCCCTGGTCCTCGACGCCCGTGCCGAGGACGCGACGGCGCTGGCGGTCGCGCGCGCCGGGGGTCTCCTGATCATCCCGCTTCTCCGCTCGACGCGATGACGACCGCGCTCGTGTGCGGCGGGCCCCGCCTCGCCGAAGCGGCGCGCGTTCTCGGATTGGAGGAGCCGCGTGGGGACCCCGACATCGTGCTCCTCGAACTCGCTGACGGCGCGGCGGTCGAGCGCGCGTCGCTGCTGCCAGCCGGGATCCCGCGCGTCGTCGTCGCCGACCCGAAGCACCGCGAGCTGCTGCGCGCCCTCGGCCTCGCCGCGGGCGCCGTCGCGGACGCCTCCGAGGCAGCGTCCATCGGGCCCCTGATCGCGGCCCTGGTGCCGGCAGCCCGTCGCGCCGCGCGCGTCGTTCTCTGCACCGCCGCTCGCGGCGGGGTCGGACGCACGCTGCTGGCGGCCAATCTCGCGCGCCGGATAGCCGGCGGCGGCGCGTCGGTGCTCGCGCTCGACACGACCGGCACGGGGCTGCTGGCGTGGTGGTTGAGGGTGGACGGGCGGCCGTGGTCCGATTTGCACGGCCTTGCCCAGGAGCTGTCCGGCGAACACCTCGGGCTCGTCGCAAGCGATGTCGCGAAGGACCTGCGGTCATTCGGCGCCGGACCGCTCGCTCCGGTGGCGGACATCGCGGTCGCGGCGACGAAGGCCGCGCTCGACCTCGCGGACGTCGTCATCATCGACGCCGCGCCGTTGGCGGATCCGTGCACCCGGGCGCTGCAGGGCGCAGCCGACCGCACGATGGTGCTGACCTACGCCGACCCGGCATCGGTCGCGGCGCTGTCGGCCGCGGAGAGCCCAGAGGACGCGTGGCTCATCGTCTCGCAGGCGGGGACCCGGGCGATCCAGGGCCGGCCCGTGCTGCGGTCGCTCCCGCGCGATGACCGCGGGGTGGGCCGCGCGCTCACGGCCCGCGACGCGGTGACCGGCGCCCTGGGGCGCGCATACGACGCGATCGCGGAGCTCGTTCTCCTCGATGTCTCGCCGTGAACGCCGCGACCCGCGCGCGTCTCGAGCAGATCGTCGTCGCACGTCTGCGTGAGGCTCCTGATGGCCGTCCCCGCCACGACCAGCTCGCCGGTGCTCTTCGCGACGGCCTGGCCGCGGAACGCGTCGTCGTTCCCTCAGGTGAGCTGCGCCAGCTCGAGCGGTGGCTTGACGATCGGCTCTTCGGACTCGGCGACCTCGCGCCGCTCCTGCGCGACGACCGCGTCAGCGAGGTGATGGTGAACGGCATGCGCGGGGTGTGGGTCGAGCGCGACGGGGGATAACTACTGGGCCGTCGCGAAACGCGGCAAAGTCGGACAGCGTGAACGGCACGGCACGGCGCACTCCCGGGTGCAAGCCATCCATCGGGAATACTTGGCGGGCTAGACCGTCAAGTCTTCACGCTACGGAGGAAACCGTGCACTGGCTAAGAGAGTTCTTGAATCGGCGTCGTGTCAGTTCCGAAAGGATTGGGCTGGAAGCGACTGTTAAGACCGAGGAGCGCCTCGTGGCGGAGAGAGTTCCAACGCCGAAACAAGTCCAATTCAGAGACTCATTTACGTTCAACGAGCGAGGCGCCGCGAATCGAAGGACGACGGTCGGCGATCGACGACCGCATATCGCATAGCCGATTCTCAAGTGCCCTATTCGTCGGGTGCTGATCTGGACGCTGAGGACCGCATCACGTTCCGCCTTGAGGGCACCCCGATACGCGGCGAGAAGGGGGCGGCCCTCGCGGCGTCGCATGTGGTCGAGCGGCTCAATGCGGAAGGTGGCCAGTGGAGTCAAATGGAGGTGACCGGGCGTGATGCAAGGCACGAGAAGGGGATCGACGTCACGTTCCAGGGTGTCGACGGAACTACGCTTGAAATACAAGTCACGGCAGCAGAGCGGGGACTATGGAAGCAGCTTCAGAACGATAACGTGGTCGAAGGTGCGATATCTATCGACTCCGCAGTCGAGGCGCTTTGGCAGGCTACTACTGAGAAGCGCACGAGATCTGATCCGCGGGTGGTCCTGGTTCTCGACGCTGCCAACATGGGACAGTTCATATTCGATCCGGTTATCCGCAGGTTTCACGAGCTGCACGGGGGCGACGCTGGAAGGGTTGGATTCAGCCAGATCTGGCTTGCCGGTCCGACGGCGGAGCGGACCCTTCGGTTGGATGTGGAATAGCTTGGCTCCGCAGGCACGAACTCGCGGCAAAGTGATCCCGGCCCTTCGGCTGGCCGTTCCGATGCTGACAGGAGCCATCGCGGGCCAAGGGCGAGCCCTCACAAAGACACGCTCCGGCTCTTAGGCGGCATGTTGACTCCATCCTTAATGCTCCATTGCTCATGACGAGCACCGTTCTCGCCAGCAGTTGGCACAAGTTCCATTGGGCGCAGATACACATGCGGGCTCTTGATGCCGCTTTAGGCCGGATCTTCGAACTGGGCGAAGACACCATCGCCATCGATACGGAGGTCAAGATTCAGGGCGACGATGCAACGGCCCTCGTGCGCATCGCCACGCTCCCGCTGATTTCGTCCGACTGCGCGCTCATCCTCGGTGACACACTCCAGAACTTCCGCGCGGCGCTCGATCACCTTGCGTGGGATTTGGTCAAGATCGGGACGCAACCCAACCCATTTAACCCGCAGCAGATCTACTTTCCGATGACCAAGAGCGGTAAGAGTTTCGGGCGGCTCATCAACCAGAGACTGCCGGGCGTCAACCGCGAATATCGCGCAATCGTCCGCCGGTACCAGCCGTATGGCCGCGGCAAGGCGGCGAAAGCGATTCGCTGGCTCCGGAATCTCTCGGACGCTGACAAGCACCGCGTCATGACCCCGATGGTCGTCAACGCTTCTCATATCAACCTGACAGTCAGCAGTAATTGGACCCTCGCTGGCTTCGAGTACATCGTCACGCGACCCCGCGCGCTTGATGTCGGCACAGAAGTCGCGCGCGCGAAATTCATTCGTAGCGGTGCCGAAGGCTGTGCCGTGAAGATGTACGGCCACCTGCCCATCTATCCAGCGTTGACCTATGGACGCTCGCTCGACACGGTCTTGGTTTCGATTTCCGAGACGGTGCGGGAAATTCTTGTGGTCTTTGACGAAGTCCTTTAGGCCAGCGTCTCGTTGAACGCTCCGCACTTTGAGCACTTGAACACGAGTTCGACGACGTGCGAGGTCTTGATTCCTACGAGCAGGGGCGACCCGCACTTGCCGCACTCCATCGTCACGTTGCCCTGGCTGCGCATGGCCACGGTTCCCGGTCCCTCGTAGACGAGCACCGAGCGGGTCCCTGGTGCGGGTTCGGGAATCACGGCCATCCTAACGTGACGGGTCTTGTTCATTTGCGCGGTCTTTTTCGGCACGCTTCCTCCACGGCCGTTTGCCATCGGTAACGTACTCACCGGGCGGTAGCCGAAGCCGAACGCCGTACGGACACGCTGCCCGAAGGAGTGCGGCGGGCCGGACGCTGATCGCCCGTCCTCGCGGGAGTGTACCGCCGTCGAACGGCAGAGTCGCCGAGGTTTAGTGTTCCGAAGGCTCGCTCCGGTGACGCTGCGCGAGCGGTAGTCGATTAGCGCTACGTCGATCTTCGTCCAGTTCTTTTACGACACCGATCCGAACACCATCGCGCACGTCGCGAGATCTCCGCGCCGCAGCCCGAGCAGCGCCGCGGCGGCAGCGGCCGTCGAACTGCGCGCAAGTAGAGGCTGAGGCAATCGAACTCGTCGCGGGGAGGCCTGACGCCCGCCGCCCGTAAGCCCAGGCGCGCGCGTCGCAGGGCGTGGTCGGTCAGCGCCTGCAGCGTCTGTCGCCGCGGTCGCCGACCCTCGCGCACGAACGCCTCCACGGTGCCGGCGTGCTTACCGATCGCCGACGCCACGACGCGAGCGGGAACGTCGGCCAGGACCGCCGCGACGAGGACCTCGATGCTCGTCTCCTCGTCCCCGTACTCGGCCTGCACGTCCTCGATGCGGTGGATCAGTCCCGCCTCGCGCGCCTCCAGCTCGTTGGTCTCCCTGCCGATGTGCGTCACTCCCGTCACCTCGACGCGGCTCCGGCTCAGAAGACCGCGGGTCTGAGGTGTGCAAGGCTGGCCGTCCGGGCCCGTCAGCTTCGCTTCGGGATGCCGTCGGTACTCGTCGACGTAGTCGCGGTAGCTCTTGACGACGCACACGTCCCCGGCCGCGCCGATGATGCTGCCGGTCCGGATCCGGTACGTCTTTTCTCCGTATAGGTCGAAGCAACGCAACGCGGACCAGTGGGACGGGTTCGGGTCGAACGGGGCGATCAGGTGGAATCGGCTCGCGTCGACGCCGACCGGGTGGCCGGCCGGCTTCACGTAGAGGACCAGGCAGAAGCCGTGAGGCTTCAGCTGTTCGGCGTAGGGACGCTTCTTGTTGTACGCGCTCACGGCGCGCATCGCCTCCGACGTGCCGAGGTGGTGCGTTCCGGCCGCCGGAAGGTCGAGCCATTCGGGCTCAGGTGCATCGGTGCCTAGCTCGAGCCCGAGGACGTAGCGCCACAGCGCCTTGGTGAACTGCAGACGGCCGCTTTCATTTTCACGGCCGTCAGGGTCGCGGACGCGGGGGTTGCGGAGATGTCCGAGCCCGTGGTCCGACGCCTTGACCACGTCGATCCCTCCGATACCGTTTTTGGTATAGAGCACATAACGCTTCGAAGCGAAGCCGTAGAAGTACACCTCCCGCCGCTCGCCTGTTGCGGGGTCGAAGTTCTCGCGCTCGACCTTGACGATCGAGCCCGGGATGGCCGACGGGTCGAACGGGCTGAGCGCGGCGAACCGATCGACGATGCCGTCGACCTGGTCCCACGACAGCGCACGCACCGCTGCCGTCCCGCTGGGGAGCCGCTCGCGACCGTTCGGGCAGGCGATGAGACCGCCCGTCCGGGTGGCGACGACGAAGGCCGAGTCGGTGTCCCGGTACGCCACGACGCCGCCCGCCGACCGCACCTCCCGTTCGATCTGCGCCAAGAGGAAACGCGCGCCTCCGGTCACCATCGTCGCGATAAGCGGGAAGCACCACGGCCCCGGATCCTCGGGCGCCGCGACGCGACGGCGGAACGGGGCCCCGGCGCGCCCATAGACCGTGACGCCCTCGCGCTCTCGCTTTAGGAGTCGGCGTGGCCTGAACTCGACGTACTTGCCGTACCCGGCGGAGCTTCCGAAGGTCTTCAAGAACTGCGCGAGGCCCTCGTCGCCGTCGCCGCCGCGTCGTTTCGCCTGCTCACGCTCCTGCGCTGCGACGAGGAAGAGGTCGTCCCTTCCTGGATCGATCTCGACCGCCCCTCGAAGCCGCACCGGACGCAAACCCATCTGTACATCGCCGGGGTCGAAGAACAGCGCCTCGGCGATCTCCGGTGGGCGACCGGTCGCCAGCGCCGATGCGGCCGCGTCGAAGAGCGTGACCCACAGCTCCTCGCCGGAGACCTCGGCGACCGCCATGTCCCACTGCTGTCCGTCAGAGAAGTGCGCTTTGACCGGGAGGATGTCGCGGTCGGGCCGCACCCGCACCAGGCCGCGGAGCGATCGGAAGAGCACCGGGTCGAGACGGTCGGCGTACCCCGGTCGACCGAGGAGCGCGCGGGCTTCATGCGTCCCCTCGCGCATCCCGACGCTCTCACTGGTGAGCAGCTCCTGCACCCCGAGGAGGCCGCACAGCGTCGGGTAAGTCGAGCGAATGTCGAGCACGACGACCGGTACTGGCGTGCGGCGGATGCCGCACTCGACCCAGCCGCCGTGGTAGCTGTTCATCGCGCGGCCGTACTCGCGCCTATCCACCGGCGAGGTTCGTCCACGGTCGGCGGATCCCCATCGCGTCGAGGTACGCGCTCGCGATCGAAGCCGGCGACAGCGCCTTGACGGGGTCGAGGCCGATCGGGTGGCGGCGGAACTCGGCCATCAGCTTCACGTCGAGGGCCGCCGTCGCCGCCACGTCGGCCCGGCAGTAGTCGATCAGCTCGGGACTGAGCCTTCCGAGAGCGGGTCGCGGACGCTTCTGCGCCGAGGCGCCGAAGGCGCGGCACGCGGCCTCCAGGGTGTAGCTCGTCGCGCTGAGCGCGTACGCGAGCGTGTGCAGGTCCACCACGCGGCCGTGGATGACGCGCGCGAGCCAGCGGTCATCCCTGCGGTACACGTCGACGGTGGCCAGGTCGAGGAGCTGCCGCTTGGGGCCAGCACTCTTCGTCCGAAGCCAGACCTTCGGCCGCTCCTCCCCCGACCTTGAGCGGTACGTCGAGAGGACGAGCTTGAAGCCGCCGCGGAACTGCCTTCGCGGATCGACCCAGCCGAGCGCGATGCGCGAGAAGTCGAACGGCGCGTTGAATGCGACGACACGCGACCTGCTGTGGATCGCCGGAAGAAGGAGCTCGCTCACGAACTGCCCGCGTGTGAGGAGCCGCAGGTCCGCCCGGGCCGGAGTCGCGCCCGCTTCCTGTGACGCCGCAGCCACCTCCGGTCGGTGCGCGCGGGCGTACGCCCGCAGTATCTCGACGCTCGAGGGCGCGGATTCGCTCCACTCCTCCGGGAAGAACAGACCCTCCTCCAGGCAGAGGCATCGGCACACCGTCGCCGACCAGATGAGCCGGAGCACGCGGTACACGCCGAGGAGGAGTCCCTGCGCCGCGTCGACCGTCGTCTCGGTGTCGAACGCGAGGGCGTACTCGTCGGCGGGAGGGGTCCAGATGGTCCGGTCCTCGACGCGCGAGGGACGCCACCGGTCGGGCTCGGTGTACGCCCGGACGGCGACGCGCTTGCGGATCATGTCCCGGTCCCTCGCCGCGCCGACAGTTGATCGGCCCGGGCGATCAGCACCGGGGCCAGCTCGTGGAAGAGGTGCCCCAGGATCCGCAGGTCTCGCTCGGCGTTCTCGACGGCGTCAGGCGATGGGTTCGACCGAAAGTCGACGCCGCGGTCGCGCAGCGCCTCGTGGAGTTGCTGGTGGCAGTTCGCGCAGAGGGGGATGGTGACCCCGGGGGCTACCGCCCTCCCGAGCAGGTGGTGCTCCGCGAGGACGATCCAGAGCCGACGGCGGAGGGACTCCGCTGGCTCGTGCGAGGCGACGCTGACGGCATCGGCCACGCTCGACCGTCTGAGCTTGAGCGGCTCGCGTTCGCCGCAGAGCAGACAGGCCGCGTTCGAGTAGAGCGCGTCCCGCCTGGTCCGTCGTGCTCGGATCTTCATCGGCTCTGCCGGCGGCACCGATCTCTCCCCGTTCTCAATCGCCGACCAGGTACAGGTCGAGCCAGTCGAGTTCGCCGCGGCGGCCGAGATCCTCGAGCGCATCGAGGTCCGTCTGCAGACGATGCCCGCCGACCCGCTTTCCTCTGAACTCAGTCATCGGCCCGCTCTCGCCCGTGGCGAGGAAGTGCTTCACCGCGTTCACGTGGCGCGCATTGAGGCCCGCCTTCCCGTCGCCGCGGACTCCGACCTCGACCACGCCGCGATCGGCGATGACCCGCATCGGCCGCACGAGCCGATCAGTGCCCCGTGGCACCAGCCGCCCGTTCGGAGCTCCACGCAGCGCGGGTCCGACATAGCGCCTCACGGTGCGCACGGTCGTCCCGTGCACCCTGGCGGATCTGCTCACGGACGTTCCGGTGGAGCGGGCGTCGGTGAGCACGTCGAAGGCGCGCAGCGCGGCATCCTGCTGACGAGGGCGCAGCCCGAGGAAGTGACGCAGGCTCCGGATCGGCCGCACGAGGCTGACGGTCTGTCTCCGCACTGAACGAATATCGCGGGGACGGGAAGAGGTAGCTTTCCCACTTATTCGCTGGGGTGCGGTTCCGTGTCGAATCGGTGGGGGCTGAGCGTTCCGAATGCCGGGTCGGGGACGACCCCCGACGGCTTCTACGAGTGGAAGGGCTACCGTCTGCCCTTTGCGGTCGACGCCTTCACCTGGGAACAACTAGTCGCGATCGCAGCGGCGAACGGCCTCGTCGTCGGCCACGCGCTTATCCTCAAGTGGTGCAAGTGGCGGTTCCTGCCACGTCCGCAGGCTGGCGGCTCAACCGGCCGCGGCCCTGGTAAGGGTCAACTCTGGTCGCACGAAGCTGGGCTTCGGGCAGCCTGGCTCAGCCGGTGGCAGCGTGGCACCCTCTCGTACGACGCCCTGCGGCTGGCGATGTGGCCGTCGACGCCAGCACTGGAGGCCGAGCGGCCTCGTGAAGTCCTGGTCTCGGTGCGAGCGTTCTTCCGCCAGGATCAGGACTTTCACGACCGCAAGCTTGGGGATTTTGGATGGCTGGAGGATCCGCTCGTCGACGACTACTACGCCGTCGTCCTTGCAGGCGAAAGCAACCACGAACAGCGAGTGCGTCTGCTGATCGACGCCGGTCTCCCGAGGGATGATCCGGACTTCGAGCGCACGGCGGAGTTCCTGAAGCATCTGAACTTCCCGACGATGCGCCGAGTCTTCGACAGCATCGTTGAAGATGACCTACGCGCCTTCATGGCCGGGTTTCGGACGCGCTTCGCCGGACAGGCTGACAAGTTGGTGGACATCTTCTGGTCCGACCCGCTGCACCTCGCCCGGGTCGTCATCCGGGAATTGTTCCGCGAGAAGTACGCGGTAGAGCCATCCAAATACGCGTGATTTGCGAGTAAACTGAAGGAGAAAGCCCCCGCGACCGTTGGCGCGGCCCGGGGGCATGGCACACGGGGGGTAAGCCCGCATGCGCATCCAAACTACCGCTCTCACGCCGCGCGATGGCCTGCTCACGCTCTCCGGCTACGGCATCCGCATGAGCGTCGAGCGTCGCCACCTCCTCGTCAGTGACGGCGTCGGCCGCGACCGACGCCTCGGTGCATTGCACCGGGCAACTACCAAACTCGCGCGGCTCGTCGTCCTTGGCCACGGCGGCTTCGTCACCCTGGAGGCGCTCAGGTGGCTCGCCGATGTGGGCGCGGCCTTCGTACAGATCGACGGCGACGGACGGCTCATCGCCTGTTTCGCGCCAGAGGGCACGCGCGATGTCCGGCTCCGACGCGCGCAGGCACTCGCCGCATCGAGCAACACTGGCCTCGCCATCGTGCGCGACCTGCTGCAGCAGAAACTCGAGGGTCAACGAGTCACGCTCCTCGCCATCCCTGGCTCGGAGTCCGCTCGCGCCGAGATCGTCGACGCTGGTGCAAGGCTGGCGGCGTCGAGCATGGACGAGTTGCGCTGGCACGAGTCGGTCGCAGCCAGCGCGTACTGGAACCTCCTCGCTCGCGTCTCGGTCCAGTTCGCGCGCGCGGACCTTGGGCGTGTTCCGGCTCACTGGCGAACCGTCGGCCCGCGAAGCTCGGCGCTGACGGGCGTACCGCGGAGCGCGATCACCCCGGGTCACGCGCTTCTCAACTACGCGTACGCGACCCTCGAATCGGAAGCGCGGATCGCTGCGCTCACCGCTGGCCTTGACCCCGAGATGGGGCTCCTGCACGCGCTCCGGCGCTTCCGGAACTCCTTCGCCCACGACCTCATGGAGCCGCTGCGGCCCGCCGTCGACGCTTACGTCCTCGACATGCTCGCGAGCCGTACGTTCGCCGCCGCCGACTTCGTGGAGGCGCGCAGCGGCTCGTGCCGGCTCGTGCCCGATCTCGCCCGGCTCGTCGCGAACACAGGACCGCTCTGGCGAGGCCGACTCGCATCGCTCGTTCGTCACGTTGCCGATCAGCTCGCCACCGCGGAGCATCGGCGAGCCGAGCGTCGGCCCATGGCACGAACTGGTCGAGCCGGGTCGCTGCGCCGTCTGACGCCACCTTCGGGTCGCCCGAAGGCCCCTACGTTGCCCGTGGCACGGTGCCGGAGCTGCGGCATCCCGCTCAGGGAAAAGCGGCTGAAGTACTGCCCCGACTGCGCTGCGATCCAGCGCCAGGAGGCGGCTCCGCAGCTGCAGCTCGCAGGCCCCGCCGCGATCGCCGTGCTGCGCAGGGAGGGTCGCGATCCGACGCACGGGGGCGCTGCTCGCGCGAAGCGGTCGGCGAAGGTATCGATGCGACACGCTGAGTCACGGGCATGGCCGCGGAGTCGCCAGCAGGCCGCTTGCGACCGGGAGGAGTTCCGGACGCGCGTCCTGCCGCTGCTGCGCGACCTGTCGCTCCACCAGCTCATGGACGCCACGGGACTATCGAGGCCGCAGTGCTCGATGATCAAGCGCGGGATGCGGACGCCGCATCCGAGGCATTGGGCCGCGCTGGCAGCGCTGATCGAGCGTGCAGCCTAGCCTCGCGTCGATGGGCGACAGAACACGAATCGGGCGCACTCACCGGCCAGCACCGCGTGGCGACCTGTCCGCTCGCATCGGCACGCTCGTGAGGGAGGTGCGGCGAGCCAAAGGTCCGTCGCTGGCGCAGCTGGGCGCACCGCATTTCAGTGTGTTACTTATCGGGGATGAGGTCCCGCAGGCGGATCTCCAGCTTCCTCGCGAAGAACGCGTCGACAGCGCCGCCACCACTGGTTGACCGCAACACTCAATGCGGCTGCCTTCTAGAGCATCTCCCAGGCAGAGACCCGGCCGGCTCGGTGGACCGGATGTATCAAGCCTTCAAAGTGGTAGTCAACGCGCGCGCCGATTGGTCCTGCCGCACGGACCAGTAGTTCAAGACCTTGCACGAGTGGATCGAGCGGCCGGTTCGGATAGTCGAACCTGTACGAGTATGGCCTTGCGGCAGCGGAACCCGGAGCCCCGGAGCTTCACGGCGTCGCCGACAGCACCATGATCGATTGGGTACGGCGAGAGGACATCTTTGAGGTACGTCGTCGTCAAGCTTCCCGTTGTCTCCGAACGCCCTCGCCATTTTCACTTCGATCGCCCATTCGAGCGGATCGCCGAGGCCAAGGTCGCAGCGCAATCCGCTACCTGGGTACGGCGGCGCTTGCCTCGCGGACCCGAAGGCCTCCTTTTTCAGGTGTGAATTTCAAGAAGAGGGCTTACCGGCCCGAAACAATCCGATCATCGGCCGTGCCGGTACTGCCGGGAACGTGGGGGACATAACGTGCGACAATTTCTTTTGCTCGTGTACCGTCCCTGCGTACACATGCCATCCGCCAGACTCGCCTTCGTCGTACTCGCCTTCACCCTTGTACTCCCAGGGTGCGGCGTGAGCGAGACGCGGGTGACCGACCTCGAGGCCAAACTTACGGGCGAACTCACGGAGACAGCGACCCGAGTCAACTCGCTCGAAACGAAAATGATGGCACAAGGCGAGGCATTGACCGCCACAACTGTTGCGGCAAGTGATGCGGCTCGACGGGCGGAAGCGGCCGAAGCACGCGGGAAAGCTGCGGAAGAGCGCGCGAAAGCAGCGGAACAGCGTGCCAATGCCGCATGCAAGGAGGCTGCAGACCTGCGGGGCTGGATTGCCGCTCTTCAGGCCGACACGCTCGGACAGGAGTTCATTGCACGCTCAACGGTCTACTGCTGACTCGCGTCGCGCACGCAGCCCTAGGCGAATTCAATGTAAACAAGAGGCCGAGCTAGCAAGCTAGACTGGAAAATGGCGGTGTGCGATCGTCGATGCGTGCAGTCGTCTTGGCTCCTCGCTGTGGGATTGGTTACCTCCTGCGCTTCGTCCAGCATCGAGAGCACGCCCGTAACGAATGAAGGAAACGGGTCGAACGGCTCGCTAACCATCAGGGTGACCCGCGCCAGCTATGGGACGGTTAGCGCGCAGACCGTTCCGCGGGCGACATGCACCGCCTCGGCAAGGCTTCCTTCCGGTCGGCAGAGCACGGCTCAAGGGCTCGATACTCATGATGCAGACGGCGCGGGCAACATCACTTGGACGTACCGGACCGTCTCGAGCACGACCAGCGGCACCGGCACGTACACCCTCACGTGTTCCTCCGCTGGCCAAACCAAGACGGTGACTACCTCCTTCACGGTACGGTAGCCACGACGCTTCGTCGCACGAGTTCCGGCGAGTCAGGGGCCAAAACGGAGCGGCGCACAACAGCGCGCCAAACTGCTCTTGTGTCGACGCGCTGAAGCAGTAAACATCCCGAAATGGGACTGCGCTTCTTTCGACGCGTCCGTGTGCTACCCGGGATGACGATCAATCTCAGCAAGTCCGGCGCGTCAATGTCCTTCGGCGTCCGTGGCGCCCACTACACGGTTGGCCCGCGCGGCCGGCGCGTCACCGTTGGCCTCCCTGGCACAGGCTTGTACTACACACAGTCAAAGGGCAGCGGGCGAGCGGGATCACGCGCTGTGGCTTCGGGGCCAGTGATCCGACGGCAGGCGCCAGCTCCGGTGCCGATAACTCCGCCGCCCAATTCTCCGAAAATTCGACCAGAGGGTCGTCTCACCCCGGGCTTCTTCCAGCGCCTTGTCACGCCGCCGGAAGAGCAGGAGCTTGTGGCAGCATTGCGCGACCTGACTGCAGGTGACGAGGTTCACGCACTGACGCACCTTCGCGCCGCAGCCCACCTAGCGGATGGAGCATTCCTAGCTGGATTGCTCGCGCTCAAGACGGGCTCGCTGGACGAGGCCCTGGCCGACTTGCAGTTCGCGCTCGATCACGTCGACAGGCTGGGCCGTGGATTGGAGCGCTATGGGGTCAAGGCGACAGTAAGCCTGCGAATCGCCGAGGGGCTCACGGCGCATTTGCCGCCCAGCGAAGAAGGTGTACTGCTCGGCCTCGTGGAGGTTTATGAACGCCTGCAACGCTCAGCGGATGCGCGCGACTGCCTGACGAAGCTGCAAACGCGATGGCCGGATGATCCGGTCGTGTTGGCCTCCCGGGCGGAGCTGCGACTAGAGGCGGGTGATCGAACGGCTGCTCAGGAGGTCGTAACTATGACCAACGGCGTTTCGAACTCCACGCCTGTGCATACGGTCGTCTTGCTTTACCGCGCGCGGGCCTTGCGTCTGCTCGGTTTGCCCGATGCCTGCGTCGAAACCACGTCAAAGGCACTAACGCAGCCCAAGGACAGATCGGACGAACTCCAGCGCGAGCTTCGCTATGAGCGTGCGCTCGCCTATGGCGAGATGGGCGATGCGCGCCGAGCGCGGACCGAGCTCGAGCGGATTTACGCGGACGACTCGACCTTCGCTGACGTGGCGCGCCGCCTTGGCGTCCCGTCGGGTCAGACAGCGTCCAGCAGCTAGTGACTAGAGCGTCCTGCGACGCCGCCGGTACATGACCCACGCCCCGAGGCCGCCAATGGCTCCCACCAAGAGAATCCCGCCCGTTGGATTGTCACCGGAACCTGCTGGTTTGGCGGACGCAGCCGGCGCGACGGCCGAGGCGCTGGGTACCGCGCTCGGCCCCACCGCCACCGGCGGGGCCGAGCTCGGTGTGCTCACTGCCCTCGTCGGCGTCGGCGTCGGCGTCGGCGTCGGCGTGGGCGTCGCCGTCGGCTTCGCCGTGGGCGTCGGTGTAGCAGCCTGCGGAACATTGACGATCCAATAGACCCCGCCAGGACCGATCTGGCCAGATGTATCGAAGAACGCAACCTCGAGCCGATAGGCACCAGGACGTATCGCCTGGATGAGCCCACGGAAGGTGCTTCGTGCCGACGAGGCGGTGGTGGCGCGGCTCACCGCGAGAACCCCCTGATCATCCCAGCCCCGAAGACCCTGCCCAGCATCCGACTGGTTCACGACGCGCATGGTGATCGAGCCATCGGCCGCGAACGGGCCGCCGACGTCAGCCGTGATGACTACCTCTCCCGTGGCATTAGCGGCGATCGTCGGATACGGGGTTTGACTCACGATTGTCAGGGTGCGCGGGGTCGGCGTGCGCGTCGGTGGCGGTGGCGGGGGCGGCGTTCCCGGGGGCGGTGCCCCGGCGTCGCATGCACAGCCCGGAGCCTGATGGCATGTCAGGTATGCCGCGATGCACGAGTCGCCGCATGCCTTGCCGACGCTGCAGATCTTGCAGCAGACCGCTAGGACAGCGGTGAAGTTGTCCGGATCAGTTTGATCTTCGGAGTAGGACGCGCCGCAGTCACCCGGTTCGGCCAGTTGGTTTAGCGAGGTTGCGCCCGACACAGCGAGGATAGTTCGTGCATCGACCAGGAATTCGCTGGGACCGATTTGGTCAGCGGGCGCTGCGGCGGCGGGCATCGGATAAGCCGGCGCGGGGTACACCGCAGGCGGGGGAACGGAGGCGGCGCCTGGGACAGCGGCGAGCGCAGTTACGGCGAGTGCGGCAGCCGCCACAACGAGCCGAACCTTACGTAACTGCAAGAACAACACCTCGAACCAATAACGTCACGAGAACGCCGAGCGTTACTTCGGTATTTTCACCTACGAACCGCCACGCTGATGGGCCCACATATCAATTCGCTCCTCCAATCGCTCCAGCCGTTCGAGGACGGCGTCAAGCCGCTCACTTGACGGATCAACATGACGTTGAGCACGAACGAAGATGGACGCGACCGCGGCAGTGATCAGCGAAAGAAAGGCGAGTCCGCACAGGGCCACGATCAGCTCAAGGGCGTGCGCCTCCGCAGTGCGGAGCGCCACGCCGCCGTCCCCCATGGCCGTCGCTCGTGCGGTCGCCCACCAAAGTGCCGCGCCTGCACTCGGCACCGACTCCGGCTCGATTGCGCGCACGGCCGCGGCTGCTGCGACGACGATGACCGTCATGACGATGCCCGCAGGTCCGACGATCGAGGCCCGCTTGAACGCTCTGGCCTGGCGGTGCAAGCGTCGTCCCGCGAGGGCCAGTCGGAGGATTCGAAGCGTTCGCAGAACCCGGAGGGCCTGCCACGCCGCCGGGGCCATCGGCGGCGTCGCGACAACGAGCAAGATGTCGAAGGCGTAGTCGCGAAAGAAACTCCGTCGCGGCCGGAGCGCGAAAATTCCGATGAGACAAAAGGCGAATCCCAACCAAATGAACCAGTCGAGATATTCAGTCAGCGAGAGCAATGGCGAGTCATCGGCGAGTGCCTCTTCCAGCACGATCGTTGGCACAACGAGCAGGGCGAGGGCGGTCATCGCAACGTCAAAACGGGCAATGCCACGAGCATGTTCACCTCCGCTCATTTCGTCGGTTGAATCGGTCCGCCGCGCAGTGCGCCTGCCCGATGTGATGCGAGCGTCGTCGCCGGCGGTCATGCGTCGTTCACCCGGCTGGAAACACGGGCGCCATGGTGTTCGAAAACCGCAGCGCGATCATCTCGGACCTCAGGCACTGCTGCGAGCGGCCGCGAGTACAGGCGTACAACGGACGGAACCGCTCCGGACACCTCTAGTGCCGCTCTTCTGGCGTCCGTGCCAAAGAAACAGCGACGGACCGTGGGTCACTGCTGAGTTCCGAAGCGGCGCCCTTGTGTGCCGAGATCACTCGATCGCGGACTAATGGGCGTAGAGGGGCCGAAAGACGCCAGCGTGGTAGGAGCAGGCTCCACTTCGTCCGCCCGATAGGCTAAATGCTGTGTCCTGGCACTCTACTACGTAGCCAACTCCGTTCCCGAAGCTCGGGATGCAGTTGAAGTAGGAGCAGAAGCCTAATGGCGGGGCGTAGATCAATGTCCCCGCGCAGAAGTTGTATCCCCAAGGGTTCGCCGGTGCCGTCTGGCAATCGTTCGTCACCGGCGGAGCCGGAGGCGGCGGAGGAGCGGGCGGAGGTGGAAGAGCAGCGGCCGGTGGCGGGATCGGTGGTGCTGTCCCGTCCGGATTGAGGACCGTGACGAGCCAGAAGACGCCGTAGTCCTCGAGCCACTGCGCTCCCTCGATCAAGGGACGGATGTAGAGGCGGTAGTAGCCGGGTACGGAGGGCGCCTGGACGGTGAACTGGAACCAGGCGATCTGTCCGGGTCCCACGTAGAAGGTGGGCTGTATCGCGACCCGGTTGTAGCGGGGCCACCCAGTGTTCGGCGACCCGAGCGCCCCGTCGCCGCCGAGCAGGCTAGGCCGGTCCTGTCCAGGGCTGGGGTTCCATGTGCCGAGGTAGGCGACCTCCCCGATGCGGCCGTTCACCCAGCCGAACGACCCGGAGTTGTAGTACGCGACCACGGCTCCGGACTGCGCGCCGGGACAGAGCGTCGGATACCCGGACTGGCCGTACCAAGCGGCGTGGAAGCCCGGAATGCCGGCGAGCGGCTGGGCCGGAGGCGGAATGCCCGGGCCGACACTACCGGTACACGTCGCGGCGGGAGCTGTTCCGAAAGCGATGTCGAGCAGCGGATGGAGCTCGATTCCGTTCGGCGCCACGCCGGTCTGGCCGTGAAGGAAGTCGAAGAAGCCGACGCCGCGGACGGTCACTTGCATGTTCGCGCTCTGGAAGGTCGTCGTCGCGCGCAGGACCGCGTCGAACTCGCGCCGGGCGTTGGCGATTCCGGCCAGCAGCGGATCGGTGGACGGTACGCACGCCGGGTTGGCGATCTCGGTGATCATCGTCCGGCCAACGGAGTCGGCGATTACGAGGTGGTAGTCGGAATCGTCTTCGAGCTTGTACAGCGTCAGCGTCGCCGTGATCGAGTAGACGGTCGTTTCGGTCGGGGCGATCCGGTTGTTCGACGGCAGGAACGCTGGCTTGGGGAGACTCGTGAGATAACCGATCGTCGTCGGCGTGGTGCTGGAGAGGTTGACTAGACCAACGTCCGCGTCGGTGCCGATCTTCACCGCCTCGCGCTCGATGCCGCAGGTGACCGCAGCGGCCGGGCTGTTAGCGCCGAAACCTGTGTACGACGCGAGCAGCCCTATAACCATCAGGAACGTCATGGCCGCTCGTAACCCGCGTCGCGTTGTGGGCTGGAGATCCACCAATAGATCCTCCTCGCTAGCTCGTCTCACGCGCTGACGACTTCGCCTCGCACTAAATGTGCCCCGGCCCGCTTCAGCGCTTGGGCGTCAGTGCCGCGATGGGGCTTGGGCGACCGAAGCAACATATCGTCATCTCGCTTGTCGCGGTCAGGCCCGCGAGAACGAAGCGACGGCAAACCCAAGCCTCGCTCGGTGAGGGCCATACCGAGGTAGGGTGAGCGACTTCGCAGCGGAGGCCAGCCGGGACCCCTGTTGACAGAAATGCGAGCCCCCACCGTCGAGCGGGACAGTCGCCTCGAAGAGACCGGCATCCGGTTCACCGATCCGGAACAGATCCTCGTCCTCATCGAGCGGCTCGCCGCTCGGCCGGCGCATCGACCTCGCAACGCCGATCGTCGACGCGCGCCTCCCCGACGGCTCCCGCGTCCACGCGGTCATCCCGCCGATCTCGCTGCTCGGGCCGGTCCTCACGATCCGCCGCTTCGCGGGCCCGATGGAGGCGTCAGCGCCAGTTCGCCGCGCCGCGTCGCTTTCACGGTGTCCGACCTCTTGGCGTTTGCCGACGGCTTAGTAGTTATCCCGTCGAGCGCGACGGTCGCCTGGAAGAGACGGGCATCCGGTTCACCGATCCGGAACAGATACTCGTGCTCATCGAGCGACTCGTCGCGCCGCTCGGCCGGCGCATCGACCTCGCGACGCCGCTCGTCGATGCGCGCCTTCCC
>JBBPYG010000051.1:0-7149 GCA_038200085.1 Candidatus Limnocylindria bacterium
AGAGAGACGGCGAGCTCGGTGGGGCTCGTGCGCGATGCCGCGATCGACACGCCGAGTCGCGAGCACTTGACGAGCATCTCGCTCGAGATCCGGCCCGACGTGAGGATCGCCTTTCCCTGCGTGGGGATCTCGCCGAGCAGCGCCTCGCCCGCGATGCGGTCGATGGTGTTGTGCCGCCCGATGTCCTCGACCAGCAGCTCGATGCCCTCCGGTCCGAACAGCCCCGCGGCGTGGGTGCCGCCGTGGTCCCGGTAGCCCTGTGCTGAATCGAGGAGCGTCTCCATCCACTGCATGAGCTGCTCCGGTCGGACCGACATGCCGCCTTCCCCGGGGACGACGTCGAGGGAGAACGTCACGCCGCGGCCGCAGCCCGAGGTGAGGATGCGTTTGCGATCGGGCGGGATGTGGCGCGCGGATGCGGCCAGGCGCACCTTCACCACCGTCTCGTCGTCGCAGACCTCCATGAGCGTCACGTCGTCGGCGCTCTGGATCACGTCCTCGACGCGCAGAAAGCCCAGCGCGAGCTCGAGCAGGCGCACCGGCGAGCACGCGATCGTCGCCAGCTCGGCGTCATCGACGATCAGTGTGATCGCGCGCTCAGGCGGCGGCGTGCGCTCGAGCAGCGTGACGCGTCCGTCGCGGTACAGCCGCGGCGGCCCGGGCGGGGGGACGCTCCGGACGTGCGTTGCGCTCACCGCGCGGCGCTCACTTTACGACCCTCGCGACGGCTCCCGTCGATCGCGGTCGCCTCACTGCGCGGCGATCTTGCGCAGTCCGGCGGCGAGCTTGTCGTCGTCGAGCTCGCCGATGTACAGGTGACGAATGACGCCGGCGGCGTCGATGAAGAAGGTAGAGGGAACACTCGCGAGCGCGTAGCGGCGGGAGGTCTCGCTGTTGACGTCCAGCAGCGGCTGCACCGCCGTGAGGCCGAGCTGATCGAAGTAGGCGCGGATCTTCTCGCCGTCCTCGTTCAAGTCGACCTCGAGGAACGCGACGGCGGCGTTCTCGCGGGCGGTGCGCTCGAGGAGCGGCATCTCCGTCTTGCACGGCACGCACCACGTCGCCCAGAAGTTGATTACGACGGGCTTACCGCGGAGGCCCGACAGCCGGACGGCCTTGCCGGGTGGTGCTGTCCACTCGAAGTCCGGCGCGAGTGAGCCGATGCGCGCGGCCGCATCCGGCGCGTCGAGCTGACGGGTGATCACGCCGATCCCAGTGGGCCCGACGCCAAGCCGCTCGGTCCTCGTGAACGGGAGCGACGGCCACAGCAGCGCGAGCACCGACGCGAGGGCGATCGCGGCGACGCCGACCGCCGCGATCCGGCGGGGGACGCGCGGACGCTGCGCGACGGCGTCGATCACCGACGCGCCCGCGGGCGGTCGAACGCGAACGCACCGCGTGAGGCCGCGGGCGGAGCTTCGGGACGCGCCCGGTGGCGGGGCTGGAGACCGAGCGCCCAATGCTCGCGGAGATCCGGACGCCGGGCGCGCGCGGCGCCGCGAACGGTGTCGGACGTCATCCGAGGAGAGGGAGGAAGTTGAAGAGCTGCGCGAGCCGCGTGAACTGGCCCGACAGCAGCAGCAGACCCATGCCGACTACGAGCGTACCGCCCGCGAGATTCACCACCCTCATGTGGCGGCCGAGCGCGCGGACCGCGGCGCGCGCCCGGCCGAGGCCCGCGGCGACGAGCAGGAACGGCACGCCGAGGCCGAGCGCATATGCGAGCAGGAGGATCGCGCCCGAGCCGAGGTCGGTGCCGAGCAGGAGGTTGAGGATCACCGCGAGGTACGGCCCCACGCACGGGGTGAAGCCGACGCCGAACGCTGTGCCGATGAGGAAGGAGCGCGGGTGGCCCGCCGTCCTGCCCTCCAACCGCAGATCGAGGCGGCGCGCGAGGACGGGCACCGTGATGAGCCCGAGCATGTGCATGCCCAGAACCACCAGCAGAAGGCCTCCGGCGCGCTGGAGCCAGTACACGAGCTCCCCCGCGAGCGCGCCGACGAGCGCGATGGCCACCCAGAGCAGCGTGAACACGGCGCTGAAGCCGAGCACGAAAGCGAGCGCGTGCGAGACGGTGCGACCCCGGTCACGCCCCGACAGGGCGGCCTCCCCGGCGATGTTCACGAGGAACGCGGGGACCAGCGGCAGTACGCACGGCGACAGGAACGACAGCATGCCCGCGCCGAACGCGATGCCGACGTTCACCCATCAAGTATGTCGGTGCGGGGGTCGCCATGCCGGTGCGCGAGGGCGCTTTGCCGGCGCGTGCCGGCCCACGACCCAAGTGACAGCGCCGATGCTGCGCGCGAGGACTTTGTCGCTCCTGCACACTCCTAACGCAGGTCCGTCGGCGGTCGGTAGGTCGGCGGCGTGAGCGAGGCTACGAGCGGAGGATGTCAGCCGATCGCCTGCGCGAGGTCGGAGACGAGGTCGTCGATCGACTCGATCCCCACGGAGAGCCGCACGACTCCCGCCGGCGGCGCGAGCCTGGTGCCGCGGACCGACCCGTGGGTCATGGCGAGGGGCAGTTCGATCAGCGACTCGACACCGCCCAGCGATTCACCCAGGGCGAAGATGCGCGTGCGCGCCGCCACGCGCCTGGCGGCCGCCTCGCCGCCGCGGAGCTCGAAGGAGAGCATCCCCCCGAACGCGCGCATCTGCCGGCGCGCGAGCTCGTGGCCCGGGTGCGCGGGCAGACCGGGGTAGTTCACCTTCGTCACTCCCGGATGTTCGGCGAGCCACTCCGCGATCGCGTTGCCGTTCACGGAGTGCCGCTCCATGCGAACGGCGAGCGTCTTCGCGCCGCGCAGGACGAGCCACGCGTCGAACGCTCCGGGAACACCGCCCGCCGCGTTCTGGACGAAGGCGAGCCGTTCGCGCAGCTCTTCCGCGTTGCCGGCTATCGCGCCGCCAACGACATCGGAATGGCCGCCGATGTACTTCGTCGTCGAGTGGAGCACGAGGTCGGCGCCGAGGAGCAGCGGCCGCTGCAGGTACGGGCTCGCGAAGGTGTTGTCGACGACGGAGATCGCGTCGCCGGCGCGCGCGATGTCGGCGATGTCGGCGATGTCGACGACCTTCATCATCGGATTCGTCGGGCTCTCCATCCACACCAGGCGCGTGCGCTTTCGCAACGCGCGCCGGACGGCGGCCGGACGGCGCATGTCGACCGCCGAGACCGCGATGCCGGCGCGATCGAAGACGCGGGCGAACAGCCGGTGCGTGCCGCCGTAGACGTCGTCGCCCATGACGATGTGATCGCCCGTCCGCAGCAGGTGCGCAATCGCGTCCGTCGCGGCCATGCCCGAGGCGAACGCGAGCGCCCAGCGCGCGGACTCGAGCGCGGCCAGGCACGTCTCGAGCGCGGTGCGCGTGGGGTTGCCGGTGCGCGAGTACTCGTATCCCCGGTGCTTTCCGACGGCTTCCTGCGCGTACGTGCTCGTCTGGTAGATCGGCACCACGACGGCTCCTGTACCGGGGTCGGGCTCCTGACCTGCGTGGATCGCGAGGGTCTCGAACCCCTGCTTCCGGCGCGGCGGGCTCTTCACGAGCGCGCGCGCCCGCGGGCGAAGAACTCGAGGAGGTCGGCGGTCGTCACGATCGCGAGCGGCCTGTCGTCGGAGGCCGCGAGGAGCGCGGGCGCTCCGCCGGACAGCTCGGCGTACAGGCGCTCGATGTCGTCGCTCGCCTGGACCACCGGGAACGCCGCCTCCATGAGCTGCTCGACGCGCGCGTCGACGAGCGCGGGCTCGCGGAACACGCGGTCAAGCATCGTCCGCTCCTGCACGCTGCCGACGATGTCGCCCACCGACGATGCCGCGCCATTCGCGGTGACCGGGATCTGCGAGATGCCGAAGCGCTGCATCTTCTCGATCGCAGCGCGCACGGTCTCGCTCCGCGAAACGACCACGAGCTCGGGCGTCGCGGTCTCGCGCTGCCGCAGCACGTCGCCCACCTTCACGGGGAGCTCAAAACGGCCGAGGAAGCCGTTCTGCCGCATCCACTCGTCGTTGTAGATCTTCGACAGGTACGACCGCCCCGAGTCGGGGATCAGCACGACCACCAGCGCGGACTCGTCGAGCTCCGCCGCGACGCGCAGCGCCGCCCACACCGCGGTGCCGGCGGAGCCGCCGACGAGGATCCCTTCCTCACGTGTGACGCGGCGCGCGGTCAGCAGGCTGTCGCGGTCGGACACGCGCACCCAACGGTCGACCAGCGCGCGATCGAACGTGCCCGGGTAGAAGTCCTCGCCGATGCCTTCGGTCTTGTACGGGTGCATGTCGCCCGTGTAGATCGAGCCCTCGGGGTCCGCGCCGACGACCACGACCCTGGGCTCGCGCTCCTTCAGATACCGGCCCGCGCCTGTGACCGTGCCTCCGGTGCCGACGCCGACGACGAAATGCGTGATGCGCCCCTCCGTCTGTTCCCATATCTCCGGCCCGGTCGTGCGGTAGTGCGCCTCGGGGTTGTTGGCGTTGTAGTACTGGTTCGGCGTGAAGCCTCCGGGCAGCTCGCTCGCGAGGCGCTCCGCGACCTTGTAGTAGGACTGCGGCGAGTCCGGCGCGACGGCGGTCGGGCAGATGACGACCTCGGCGCCGTACGCGCGCAGCAGGTCCCGCTTCTCCTGGCTCATCTTGTCGGGCATCGTGCACACCAGGCGATAGCCCTTGATCGCGGCGGCGATCGCGAGTCCGACTCCGGTGTTGCCGCTCGTCGGCTCGACGATCGTGCCTCCGGGCCGGAGCAGCCCCCGCCGCTCCGCGTCCTGGATCATCGCGAGCCCGATCCTGTCCTTCACCGACCCGCCGGGATTCAGATGCTCGAGCTTTCCGGCGAGCGTCGCGCGGAGGTCGCGGCCGATCCGCGAAAGCCGCACGAGCGGCGTGTTACCGACCAGCGCGAGGATGTCCGGCGCGATCGCCGGCGCCGGCCCGCTCATTCCTCGTCGCCCGCTAGCCGAACGTCTCGCTCGCCGATCGCGACCGGGTGCTCGAACGGAAAGTCGGCGTCGGCGAGCGGCGAAACGCGCGGCAGCGATTCGCCCTTGGCGAGACGGATGGGCAGCTCGCCCTGGAGCGATTCGGCGTACTTGAGTCCGGTCCCCGTGTTGAACACCACTACCTCGTCGTGCTGGTCGAGCCAACCCTGACGCCGCAGCTGGAGCGCCGCCTCCAGCGCCGCGGCGCCCTCGGGGCACACGAGCATGCCCTCGAGCACCCCCGCCACGCGCATCATCTCGGCGATGCGCTCGTCGGCCACGGCGATCGCGATCCCGCCCGATTCGCGCAGCGCCCTCAGCACGAGGAAGTCGCCGAGCGCCTTCGGCACTCGGATCCCGGACGCGAACGTGCGCGGGTCAGGCCACGCCTCGGACTCGTCCCGACCCTCCTGGAACGCGCGCACGATCGGCATGCACCCCGTGGATTGCACGGCGACGAAACGGGGGCGCTTGCTGTCCGCGGGCAGCCAACCGACGGCGCGCAGCTCGTCGAACGCCTTCCACATGCCGATCAGGCCCACGCCTCCGCCGGTCGGATAGACGATCACGTCGGGCAGGCGCCACCCCAGCTGCTCCGCGAGCTCGAAGCCCATCGTCTTCTTGCCCTCGATGCGGTACGGCTCCTTCAGCGTCGAAGCGTCGTACCAGCCGTACTCGGCGCACGCGCGCTTCACGACCGCGCCCGCATCCGCGATGGATCCCTCGACGAGGTACACGCGCGCGCCGTAGGCGGCGGTCTCGCGCTGGATCACGTCGGGCGTCGACTCCGGCATCACGACGATCACGCCGATGCCCGCGCGCGCGCCGTATGCGGCCCACGCCGCTCCCGCGTTCCCCGCGGTCGGAAGCGCGATCGTCGTCACGCCGAGGTCGACCGCCCGCGTCACGCCCATAGCGGCACCGCGTGCCTTGAACGTGCCCGTCGGCAGCAGGCCCTCGTCCTTGACGAGGAGCTGGTGCAAGTCCACGCGTTCAGCGAGGGTCGGCATCTGGTCCACGGGGGTGTTGCCTTCGCCCAGCGTCACGACCCGCTCCGGGTCGTCGAACGGCAGCAGCTCGCGGTAGCGCCACATCGAGTGCTGTCTGCCGGACAGCGTGCTGCGCGGGACGCTGTCGCGGATCCTCGCGAGGTCGTATCGGACGAGCAGCGGCCCGCCGCACGCGACGCAGAGCTGCGCGACGCCTCGCGCGTCCTCACGCGCCCCGCAGCGCGCGCACTCGAGGTGCGTCGCGAACGAACGCGGCGCGAGCGGCCCGGCGTCGATCGTCACGACTCGCGCTCGATGCGCGCTCCGAGCGCGTTCAGGCGCGTGTCGAGCGCCTCGTACCCCCGGTCGATCTGATCGATGTTGTTGATGATGCTCGTGCCCTTGGCGCACAGCGTCGCCGCGAGGAGCGCCATGCCGGCGCGTATGTCGGGGCTGCGCAGCTCCGTCCCGTACAGCTGCGACGGTCCGACCACCACGACGCGGTGCGGGTCGCACAGGACCAGGCGCGCGCCCATCGACACGAGGCTGTCCGTCCAGTACATGCGCCCGCCGAACATCCACTCGTGGATGACCACGGTGCCCTCAGCCTGGGTGGCCATCGCCGTCGCGATGCTGGTGAGGTCGGCGGGGAACCCGGGCCAGATCTGGTCGGACACCTTCGGGATCGCGCCGCCAAGGTCGGCCTCGATGCAATAACGCTCCTTCGCCGGGACGACGACGTCGTCGCCGCGCACCTCGGTCTCGACGCCGAGGCGCTTGAACACGAGCCGCGTCATCGGCAGGTGCTGCGGCACCGCGTCGTGGATCGTCACCTCGCCATGGGTCATGGCGACCGCACCCACGAAGGAGCCGATCTCGACGTGGTCGCTCGACACGCGATGATTGACGCCCCGCAGCGTCTCGACCCCGAGGACCTCGAGGGTGTTCGTGCCGATCCCGGTGATGCGGGCGCCCATGGCGAGAAGGACCAGCGAGAGCTCCTGCACGTGCGGCTCGCTCGCGGCGTTGCGGATCACCGTACGGCCGGGGGCCAGGACCGCGCACAGGAGCGCGTTCTCGGTGGCGGTGACCGACGGCTCGTCGAGCAGGATGTCCGCGCCGAGGAGCGTCCGCGCGCGCAGCCGGTATCCCTGCGACAGGATCTCGAGCTCGCCGCCGAGG
>JBBPYG010000052.1:0-3012 GCA_038200085.1 Candidatus Limnocylindria bacterium
CCGATCGCGAGCGTCACGAACAACGGCATCGCGCCGGGGTTCATGAACTCGGAATTCGGCGTCATCGGCGCGCGCACGACCGCGTCGCGGCAGTCCACTCGCGTGCTCACGGCCGGCGCGACCAGCAGCAGCGGTAGCTACGTGCAGGTCTCCCGGCTTGGCCAGCCCCTCGTGAACGAGCTGATCATCCCCCTCGCGGTCAAGGACGCGTTCAACGCGTCGCAGACCAAGGATGACATCGCCGCGCTCAATTACGTCACCGACCCGGAGCCCGCGCGTCTGCTGAAGGCGCTGTACGGCATCGACGTTCCGCCGACGCCGCGCAACGACCTGGTCGCGATCTTCCTCACGGGCATCCCGGGCCTGAACAAGCCGTCGTTCATCAAGCCATCCGAGCAGATGCGGCTGAACCTCTTCGTTCAGCCGAGCGCGACACCCAATCGCATGGGCGTCCTCGGTGGCGACAACGCCGGATATCCGAACGGCCGCCGCCTCGGCGACGACGTCGTCGACATCAGCCTCCAGGCTGTTGCCGGCGGTACTCCGTTCACCCCGGCGCAGAACGTCGCGCCGAACAACCAGCTCGGTGACGGCGTCAACCAGAACGACAAGCCCTTCCTGGGCGCGTTCCCGTACGTCGCATCTCCGTGGGCCGGCTTCGATCATCCCGCGATCGGCAGCCGCATCGAGCCCGCGACTCCGTGACCTTCACCCACTCGGCCGCCGGGGAGCGTCGTCTCCCCGGCGGCCTCGCGGCCCTGCTTCTCGCGCTCGCCGCGGGCGGCTGTGCGCCGGCCACCACGGCACTGACCACCGCCTCCACTACCACGGTGGCGGCATCCTCCGCTCCGAGCGATGGGCCGACCGCGATCCCGACCCGCGGGGGACCGGCGCCCTCGCCGGGCACCGTGATCCTGCCGACCTACTTCGTGACGTTCATCGAGTCGCGCAATGGAGAGGTCTCGGTCCTCACGACTCCCGGATCCCTCTGCGTGGCGGAGGCGCGCATGCCCGACAACACGGCGGCCACCTCGCCCGACCTGCGGCAGCAGCGCACCGCGGACACCAAAGGCATTGCCGCGTGGACGTACACGGCCTTGACCTCGCCCGCCGGGGTCGCCGTGTACACCGTGACGTGCTCGTACCAGGGACGCTCCGAGACGGTCCAGAACAGGTTCACCGTCGAATGAGATCCGTCAAAACGCACGAAACCTTTCACGTCCTTCAACAAGCCCGTGCGGGCACGGATACCGCGGGCGGCCGTCTCCAGTCGTCGCCGCCGATCTCGCGCATGCGCACCAGCCCGCGCGGCATCGCGCGCTCGCTGGCGGCGACGGTCGGAGCGACCCTGGTCCTGACGCTCGTGATCGCCGGTGTCGCGGGCATCTTCCGCGTCTCACCTGCCGACCTGCCGACCGCCATCGAGCGCGCGCTCGATCGACGGACCGATGGCATGCGCGCGATCGAGTACGGGCAGAAGCTCGTCGCGGCGTCGCCGGACGATCCGCGCGCGCTCGTCACGCTCGCGAGTGCCTACCAGATCCGGGTGCGCGAGACCGCCGACCCGTCGCTGTACAGCAAGGCCGACGCGCTCCTGCAGCGCGCGCTGACGCTCGCGCCGTCGGACGCCGATGTCGCCATGGGGCTCGGCTCGCTCGCCAATTCCCGCCACGACTTCGCGTCCGGCCTCGAGTGGGGCCGCCGCGCGGTGCAGGCGGCGCCGTCGCGCGCGGCGGCGTGGGGCGTCATGACCGATGCGCTGGTCGAGCTCGGGCGATACGACGAGGCGGTGGCCGCGGCCCAGAGGATGGTCGATCTTCGCCCCGACCTCGCTTCGCTCTCCCGGGTCTCGTACCTGCGCGAGCTCCATGGCGACATCGACGGCGCGATCGAAGCGATGCGGCGCGCGGTCACGGCGGGTGCGCCCGTGGGCGAGGCCACCGCTTGGAGCCAGGTTCAGCTCGGCCACCTCCTCTTCGCCAAGGGCGATCTCGATGGCGCGCTCGCGGAGTACGACGGCGCGAACCATCGGATCGACGGTTACGTGTATGCCGGCGCCGGCCAGGCGCGCGTCAAGGCCGCTCGCGGCGACCTTGCCGGCGCCGCTGCACTGTACGAAAGCGCCGCCGCCGCGCTCCCGCTCCCCGAGTTCGTCATCGCGCTCGGCGACACCTACGCTCGGATGGGCGATCGGACGCGCGCCGACCAGCAATTTGCGCTGGTGCGCGCGATGAACGCCCTGTTCGCGGCGAACGGCGTCCGAACGGACGTCGATCTCGCGCTCTTCGACGCCGATCATCTGACCGACGTCGACGGCGCGCTGCGCGCGGCACGGGCGGAGTACGCGGTCCGTCAGAGCGTCCACGTCGCCGACACGCTCGCGTGGGCGGAATACCGCGCCGGGCTCCAGGACGACGCGCTCCATCACAGCGGCGAGGCACTTCGCCTCGGGAGCCAGGATCCGCTCATGCTCTATCGCGCGGGCGTGATCGCCGCGGACGGCGGAGACACCGGGCGCGCCCGTTCGCTTCTGACGCGGTCCGCGGAGCTCAACGCACGTTTCTCGCTGCTCTTCGCCGACGATCTCGCCTCCAGGCTCGCCGTGCTGGGTGCTCGATGAGGCGGATCCTCGCGGCTGCGCTGCTGGCGCTCGCTGTGCTCGCCGTCTGGCAGCAGGCCGCGTCCGCGCACCCGCTGGGAAACTTCACCGTCAACCATTACAGCCGGATCGAGGTCGCGCCTGACGGCGTCCGGCTGCGGTACGTGCTCGACTTGGCGGAGATCCCCACGCTCCAGGAGCTCAGCGCCGCCGGACTCGACCAGTCCACATCGGTCGAGGCTGTGCGCGGGCGGCTCCTCGGCCCGAAGGGTGCGTCGCTCGCCGCCGGCGCCAAACTGCGCGTCGCGGGCCGCGATACGCCATGGACCCTGGTCAGCGCCACGCTCGACCTGCTGCCCGGACAGGCCGGCCTCTCCACGCTCCGTGTCGTGCTGGACCTTTCGTCGCCCGAA
>JBBPYG010000053.1:0-21054 GCA_038200085.1 Candidatus Limnocylindria bacterium
ACTGGTGGGCGATCAGATCCTAGTGGCGACCGGATCGAGGCCCGCGATCCCGCGGATCCCTGGTCTCGGCGACGTGCCTTACCTGACGAGCGATCTGCTCACCTCTGACGAGCCGATCGAGCTCTTCGAGCAGCCGCGATCGCTCGTCATCATCGGCGGCGGCTACATCGCGCTCGAGCTGGCGCAGATGTTCCAGCGGCTGGGCACACAGGTGACGCTCCTTCAGCGAGGGGAGCGGATCCTTCGGGACTACGAGCCGGAGGTCTCGCTCGCGCTCTACGACGCGCTCACGGAGGAGGGCGTCGACATCCGCGCCAGCGTCTGGATCAAGGGGATCCGGCGCGAGGCCGACGGGACCGCGGTGATCACCGAAGCGGACGGTCACCCGGGCATCGCACGCGCCGAGCGGATCCTCGTGGCGACCGGGCGCGCTCCGAACACCGAGGGCATCGGCCTACTCGAGTCGGGGGTCGCGCTCGACGAGGGCGGCTTCGTGAAGGTGGACGACGAGCTGCGTTCGTCGGTGCCGCATGTCTGGGCTGCCGGCGACGTCATCGGCGACCACACCGAAGCTCAGATGGCGACCCCGGTCGGCGCGCACGACGGGAACATCGCGGCCGGAAACGCGCTCGGCAGCCTGGCGAGAAAGGCCGACCACACGGTGATCCCCCGAACAATATTCACCGATCCCCAGGTCGCCGTGGTTGGTCTGACCGACGCCGAGGCGAACGCGCGCGGATTGAGCTGCACGTGCAACACGGTCCCGATCCACTACGTGCCGCGCGCCGGCGCGGTCCGCGACGAGCGCGGGATCGTCAAGATGGTGCTCGAGGCCGACACCGGCAGAGTCCTCGGCGTCTCGATCGTGGCCCGCGATGCCGGCGAGGTGATCCACGAGGCGGCGATGGCGATGCGCTTCGGCGCGACGGTCCACGACTTCATCGACATGGTCCATGTCTACCCGACGATGGCCGAGGCGCTGAAGATCGTGGCGATCTCGTTCTTCAAGGATGTTTCGAAAATGAGCTGCTGCGCCGAGTGACCGCGGGGTCGGATGCCATTCCAAATTCCTGAGCGGAGAGCCCGCCGGATCCCTCGGACGGCGGATGCCCCATCGGATCCGCTGCCGGGCTCTGTACGGCGCGACTTCCGAACGCGACCCGCCCCCGCGCACTGAAAATCACCTGCCGGTCATCAGGATGTGATGCGTGTCACATCGACCACCCGGCCGTTCGGCGTTCGTGCGCCTGAAACCACGGCGCGGCCGCTCACGATGATCCCAGCCTGTGGCATGCGTCACAACATGCTCGCCATCGCGGAATACCTGGGCAGACCGTGGGTTAGCGTGGTGAGCCATGACTTCGCCCGGCGAGATCCTCGTGTACACGACCTTCACCTGTGGCCAATGCTGGGCGCTCAAGCTGTGGCTGAAGCGCCAGCACATCAGCTTCCGCGAGATCCGGATCGAGGACGATGCGGAGGCTCGGAGCTTCGTCCGCAGAGTTTCCGGCGGCTACGCCTCAGTGCCCACTGTTGTGCTCCCTGATGGCCGCGTTCTCGTCGAGCCCATTCCCGCGCAAGTGCGCGCCGCCCTCGCCCCGTGAGCTGGACGACCCTCGGGAAGCGTTCGCGAGGGCTGACCGACGACCACTCGGCTGGACCGAAATGAGTCCGTCACATACGGCAACGCTCTTCACGCACGGCCCGGCGGGCTGCGCCGCTTGTCATTGGGTGCGGCGGTGGCTCGACCGTCACGGCGTCACGGTGACCATCCCGCGCGCGCCCCGCCGTGCACGGGCTACAGTCCCTGAACGCCATGGGAGGTGCTTCGCGCAGATGAGCGAACAGCAGGCGCGGATCCGACGGAACATCACCGGTGCGGCGTGCGCCCGGCCAGGCGGGGCCTCCGGGTCTTGGACCGAGAAGCCGTCACCCGAGCGTGCGGGCTACTGGCGCAGGGATCGCGTGGCGGTACTTGCAAGGCGGTCTGGAACATGACGAGGTCGTTATCGCCGCTGGGGGCGGTCGTCAGCGGTGTGATCGCCGGCGCCGTCGGCATTGCCGTCATGGACCTGGTCTTGTTCTCCCGCTACAAGCGCGGCGGGGGCACGAGCGGCTTCTCGGATTGGGAGACCTCCGCCGGGCTGAACGCGTGGAAAAACGCTCCCGCGCCGGCTCACGTCGGCAAGCGGATGGTCGAGGGCCTGCTGAAGCGCGAGCTGCCGCCGGAGCGCGCGCGCCTCACGAGCAACGTCATGCACTGGAGCTACGGATCGGCTTGGGCCGCGCTCTTTGGGATCGTCGCCGGCTCACGCGTCCCTCGCGTTCGGTACGGCCTCCTCTTCGGTCCCCTTGTCTGGGCGGCCGGCTACGCCATGCTCGCGCCGATGAAGCTGTACAAGCCGATGTGGGAGTACGACGCCAAGACGCTCTACAAGGACCTGAGCGCCCATATCGCGTACGGCGTCGCGACGGCGGCGACGTTCAAGGCGCTGGTGCGCCGGGGCTGAGGCCTGCTCCTTTGCCTCGGTGCGCGCGTCCCGGACCCGCGTAGCTAACGAAGCGGCACGCCATCGCGTCGCCCTCCCCGCGCGAGCGGCTTGATCAGTCCGCGTGGCTGAGGTTGGAGGCCGCGCGGCGGACCACGCCCGGCGGCGTGGCCCGCCCGGGGAGTTGATTCAAGCCTGGAGCGTCACGGCTGGATCGGGCAGTTGAAGTCCTGGCTCGCCGCGCGGGTGATCGTCACCAGACCATTCGTGGCGGCTTGAAGGATCGCGGTTTCCGACGTCAGACCGGCGGTGCTGCCGGACACGAGGAAGACCTTCCAATGACCACCGTGGTATTGGCCGGTGCCGGGGCCAACCGCGGCGACGCCACCGACGCCTGCGACCTTGTAGAAGTTGTCGACCCCGGCCCTGGGTGTCGCGGATGGCGTGAGGATCGTGCGGACGAGCGCGCCGTTCAGATAGATCGATCCCTCGCAAGGGAGCTCGGCGGGGCAGTTCGGCGGCGCGGCCCAGGCGCTGCCGCTGGTACCGACGACCAGCGCGGTGGCGAAGGCGAGCGTGGCAATGATCCGGGTCATGAGTAGCCTCCCAGCGCGAAACTCCTACGAGCATCGCGCTGGCCCATGACAGCGTGATGACGCCGATCCGTCACCACGGTCCCCACCGCGCTTCGACCACGGCGACGTCGCCTTCGAGGACCTCCCAGCAGGTCATGCCCGTCTCGCGCCAGAAGCGCAGCGAGACGCGCGAGCCGCCCACGCGCATGTCCCGAAGGGTGATGTCGGGGAGCCACTCCGGCAGCGCCGGATCGACGAGCAGCCGCCGATTAGGCGCGTCGGCGCGGAGGCCGAGCAACGCCTGGACGAGCTGGAAGGCGCTTCCGGCCGCCCACGCCTGCGGCACGTTCGCGCGCCGGTACTGAACAGGGAACGTCCCGGGCTCGCGCGGGATCCCCGCGTAGAGCTCGGGCAGGCGATACGACTGGAAGTACGACGCGGCATCGAGGATGTCGCATGCGACGCGCGCCGCCGCATCGTGGTGGCCGTAGCGCGCCATCCCGAGCGCGATGAGCGCGTTGTCGTGCGGCCACACCGACCCGACGTGGTACGAGAGCGGGTTGTACGCGGGGTGCGCCGCGGAGATCGTGCGGATCCCCCAACCGCTCCACATGTCGGGCGCCAGCAGACGCTCGACGACCCGGGCGGCGCGGTCCGGGCTCGCGATCCCGCTCCACAGAAGGTGCCCCGCGTTCGAGACCACCGTGCGGATCTGCCGCTTGTCGGGGCCGAGCCCGAATGCGTACGTGCCGAGCTCCTCGCACCAGAAGGCCGCTTCGAAGCGCTCGCGCAGGGCGGCGGCCTTCGCACGCAGCTGCGCCGAACGTTCGGGCTCTCCGAGCGCGTCGAACACCTCAGCCATGCGCTGCCACGCGTCGTACGTGTACCCCTGGATCTCACAGAGCGCCTTCGGCGGAGCGACGATCGAGCCGTCGGCGTCGACGACGGCGTCGAAGTGGTCCTTCCAGCCCATGTTCTGGTAGCCCTTCGGCGAGCGCGTCGCGTACTCCTGGAACCCGTCGCCGTCGAGGTCGCCGTACGTGTCGATCCACTCGAGGCACCGCAGCGCCGTGTCGCGGTGCTCCTCGAGCAGCGCGGTGCCGCCCGTCCACCGCCACGCCTCGTGCAGCGTGACCAGGAAGAGCGCCGTCGCGTCGGCGGTCCCGTAGTACGGCGTGTGCGGGATGCGGTGGAAATGCGCGAGCTCGCCGAAGCGGATCTCGTGGAGGATCTTGCCCGGCTCGGCGTCGCGCCAGTCGTCCAGCTCGCGCGCCTGGTATTGCGCGAGCTTCCGCAGCGAGCCCGGCGCGAAGGCGCAGTTCACGGTCATGCACTGCAGGCTCGCGATGAGGCTGTCGCGCCCGAACACGGTCACGAACCACGGCACGCCCGCGGCCGGCACCCACATCTCATCGGCCATGTCCTCGTCGTGCAACCGCAGGGCGCCGAGGTCCTCCACGCCCTGCTGGTACGCGCGCGACAGCTTCATGTTGGATGTCTCGAGCTTCGTCGCCGCGCGGAGCCACGCCTGGTGCAGCTCGTCTTTCTTCGCGCCCTCCTGCGCTATGTGCCGCGCGCGCACCGCTGCGCCGCCGTCCTTGCCGTCGCCGAGCTCGTAGTAGAGGACCGCGTGCCAGGCGCCACCCGCAGGGAGCGCGACCTCGAACGTGATCCTGCCGTTCGCGTAGTGCGGCGGAGGGTCGGGGCTCACGATGCGGACGTCGAGCCGGCGGACGAAGTCGCGGTGGCTGTAGTCCGTGCGCAGCATCCGCGTTTCCTCGTCCCACGTGGTGACGATCCGGCCGCGGCGGACGAGCGCGCGGGCCTTGACCTCGAACAGGTCGGCGAAGTCCGCGCGGATCGCGATCTCGAGGTTGAACCGCGCACGCGCGCGGCCGTGGTTGACGAGCTCGAGCTCCTCGTGCAGGTCCTCGTTGATGTCGCGCGCGATCGTCAGCGCGAGCGTGTCGGCCGGGATCTCGCCGTCCTCGGTCATGACCGCGAGGTTCGTGAGGTGCACGCGCATGGCGTGGTACTCGGTGGCGGCGGAGGAGATCCGCTGCCAGCTCTCTCCATTCGCGTAGATGCGGTACGTGCTGACGAACCGCGTGTCGCTCGCGAAGAGGCCCGTCTCCGAGTCGTCGGCGATCTCGCCGCCGAGGTCGGTGACCATGAACGTGCTGCCCTGGTTGATCGTGAGGACGGGCGGCCCGACGGTGAGCTCGACTGGCATGGCGCTCCGGAGTCTAGGAAGGTTCACGCTTTTCCCCGCCGCCGAGCGCGATCGACCCGCCTTTTGGGTGCGGAGTACGCGCCGGAGCAGGGAGTTAGCACCACGCGGGCGGCCGGCCGAGCGACGTCGAGCTGCTTACCTGCGCAGGCGGCGGCGCGAGCGCGTAGCGAGGTCGACCCTGAAGCCGCGCTCGCGGGCGTGGCCGGGCGACGCCGAGCCCGGAGCCGCGCCGTCCGCGGCCCCGGTCCGACGATCTGCTCAGATCGGAAGCGGCGTCACGGTCACGGGACCGACCGCGTGGTCGAGGATCCAGTCGATCACGGCCTGCTGATCGACGCGGTACGCGTAGCTCGTGCCGGCGCACTGCAGGTTTTTCACGAACGAGTTGATGCCGACGACGATGTCGCTGCCGTCGTACAGGATGGGGCCGCCGGAGTCACCGAAGCAGGTGCCGCCCTTGCCGTTGCCCGGATTCGAGGTGAGCTGGATGTTGAACCCCGCCGTGCTCCTGCTACGGAGGTTCACCAGGTTCCCGCTCGCCATGAGACGCTCGCGGAACGAGACGACCACGGGCTTCTCGTCCGAGACGCCGTAGCCGCTGAACGTGAACGACTCGTTCTGCCGTCCGCGCCTTGTCGAGAGGACGTCGAGCCCACCGGGCGCCGCCAGGCTGGCGTAGTGGTCGACGACGGTCGTTGGGACCGGCTCATCGAGGATCACCAGCCCCACGTCCTGGTTGTCGCCGCGCGTGAGGCCTGTGAAACCGTAGTTGTATAGCGTGCCGCCGGTGAACCCGCCGGTGTTCGGGTATCCCGTCACGGGGTCGACCTGGAGCACCGGGTCGTAGTTCGCCCCGGCCCCCTGCTCGAAGTACACCCGGGCTGACGTCGCGCCGTCGGTGCAGTGACCGGCGGTCAGCACCGTCTGCGCGTTGAGGAGCGAGCCGGAGCAGCGGTGCAGGAAGTTGCCGTCGGCGTCGTTGAAGACCACCAGACCGACGTACGTGTGGTCAAAGTCCTTCGTGAAGTTGCCCGTGATCGCGGAAGCAGGCGACGCGGTCGCCGCCATGGCGACGAGCAGAATGAGACAGAGCGCAAGGATCCTAGGCATCGTTTCCCCCTCAGCGTGTGCGCGACTGCGGCGTCGCGCGCTTCCTCGGCGGACGCCCGCTCCTGGTGGCAGCTGGGCCGACGCGGTGCGCCAGGCCGTCACATGGGAGGCGCGTCCGGACTACAAAACGAGAAACGCGACGGTTTGTTGCGGCGTCAACTCCCCACGAATTCGATCCGCGCACCCAGCGTCGACGGCGCGACGGATGGAGGACCGCTCGAGCGGAGTCGGAGCATGGATGGCCCTTCGTCGGCGTCGGTCCTCGGCACGAGAGCGATCGAAACGCCGGATACCTCGAACAGGAAATCCCCCATTCGGGGAAGGCCAAGCGTCTCCCCGTACAAGCGGGCCGCCCGATCGAGGTCGTCGACGCCGACCTCGAGTCCGGCGATCGCCAGAGCGCCGTTCGCGTGGTCGCCGCGGCCGTCGCGGACGAGCCGCTCCTCGTCGCCCTGGTCCCACTGGATGAAGAAGGGCCACGGCCGCCGGTACGACGTGTCGCCAGCGATCACGAGCCGCCAGGACAGCCGCGTGCCGTCGGGCCGCCGGCGCTCCATCGCGAACGGACCATCGACCACGAGCCCGCCCGCGACCAGGCGTGCGGCCTCACCCGCGATGTCGTTCGTCGACAGTGCGTAGGCGGCGAGACCTTCCCGCCCGCGCAGGAAGTCGACGAGCTCGCCGCGTCCGACCTGCCGCGCCTCCGCCTCGTCGTAGACGGAGATGAGCTCGAGGTAGTCGAGGCCGAAGCGGACGATCGCGTTGTGCGTGCCGCGACCCGTGTGCCGGCCGCCCGGGCGCGCGTCGAATCCGAGCGCGCGATAACGGGCTATCGCGGCACCGAGGTCGCGGACGGCGATGACGACGTGGTCGAGGCGGCGCCGCAGCTCAGCCACGGTCGACGAGGCGGGCGGCGCGACGGCACCCACGTACACTCGCGCTGTGATCACGGCGATCCACGCGCTGATCTACTCCGACGACCCCGAGGCCACCCGCGCGTTCCTGCGCGATGTGCTCGGGTGGCCGTACGTCGAGGACGCGCATTCGTCGCCCGGGTGGCTGATCTTCAAGACGGGGCCGAGCGAGATGGGAGTCCATCCGACGACCGTGACCCACGAGGGCAGGACCTACTCGAGCCCGCAGCACCATTCGATCTCGCTGATGTGCGAGGACGTCGCGGCGACGGGGACAGAGCTGGAGTCCAAGGGTGCCGAGTTCTCGGGGGGCATAGACGACAGGGGCTTCGGCCTCGCGACGATGCTGAAGCTGCCCGGCGCCGGCGAGGTCATGCTCTATCAACCGAGGCACCCGGAGGCGCACAGCCTCTAGCGTCCTTACCGCGTCGTCAGCAGTGCGGCAGCAGCGCGCGCTCGAAGTCCGGCCCCTCCACCGCGTACCAGCGGCCGTCGATGCGCGCCATGACGAGGGCGAGACCGGTCGCCGGCAGGCCGATGCAGTTCGTCGCGCTGGTACCGGTGAGGTCGAACGTCAGCCGCAACGCGTCGCCTCCTCGGATCTTCGATGCGTCCGGGCCGGCGAGCTTGTTGCGGCCGGTGAAGGCGACGTCGGCGACCGTGAAGGGCGCATCGGCGAACGATCCGGTCCACGCGCGCAGGATCTCCGACTGCCGGTTCGCGGCGAGCGGCGCGCCGTCGTTCGCGCGAACGAGCGCGATGGCGTCGTCGAACGCCGCGTCCTCGAGGTCTCCGTACACCGCCCGGACCGCGTCCTCGGCCGACCCCTGACGGGCGGCGGCGATCGCGTCGCAGCCGGACAGGACCACGGCCGCAGCGAGCGCGAGAACGGCGAGCGTCCGCATCACGACGTCCAGCGTGCCAGAAGCAGGCCGAGTGCGAGCGCGAAGGCGGCGATCCACAAAAGGCGCAGTGCGCTCTCGGGTGCCGCGATGAGCGCGCCCGCATCGATCCGCTCGGCCGTGCCATCGCGATACCGCACCTCCCCACGCACGGAATCGGCACGCCGGCGGATCGAGCGGACGCGAGTCGAAAGACGACGCTGCGCCAGACTGAGGACGGCCGCGGCACCGGCAGCGACGAGCGCGGGAAGCGGCGGCGCGCCGACGGCGCTCGCGGTCGCGACCACGGGGAACGCGCCCCACGCGAGGGCGAAGCCGGCGTCGGAGTGGACGAACGGCAGCTCGAACGCGTACCCGATGACGAGCGCCGCGCCGAGCACGACGAGCGCGAGGAACGGCAGGCCGACGACCGTCGCCGCGACCACGCCGAGCGCGACGGAGACCGCCAGGGCGGTCACCCCCATCGCGACGAGCGCTGGACCCGGTATGCGCGTGCCCAGCGGACGTCCCCGAAGCTCGTCGAACGCGTGGGCTCCGACTCCCACCGCGAGCCCGAACGCGAGCAGCGCTCCCCCGACGATGCGCGGGTCCGGCGCCGGCGCGAGCGCCGCGCCCAGCAGCACGTACGACAGATGCCACAGCGTGTACGGGGGATGCAGGAGTGTCCAGTAGTCGCGCCAGCCGCCGGGACGCAGGGCGTAGAACGCCGCGCCGAGCGAACGCTTGCGCGTGTTCGGCTCGGTCCTCGGCTCGCAGCGCGTTGCGCTCATGACGGTCCCGCCGCCGAGGCTCATGCGCCGCGTCGCGACCTCGATCATCCCGGCCTCCCGCCAGTAGCGCTCGATCCGCGACTGCGGGTGCGCGCGGTAGAAGCGCTCGATGCTCGGCCCGAGGAACGCACCGACGCTCCCCCAGCTCTCCGACACCGCGCGGCCCGCGACCGGCAGGCCGACGCGCGTGTAGGTGCGCCACAGGACCCGCCACACGGGATTCGGCGGGACGCCGAACTCGAGCGTCGCGAGTCGCCCGCCCGGTCTGAGCACGCGCGCGAGCTCGCGCAGCGTCGCCGCTGGATCGTCGACGTAGCGCAGGAGATATGTGAAGGTGACGTGGTCGAAGGCGCGGTCGGGGAACGGAAGCCGCTCCGCCGTCGCGCGCACCAGGGGGATGTGGCCGTCGCGGCGCACCGCTTCGCTCAGCATGTCCTCGCTCTGGTCGAGGCCGACGACGCGGCAGCCGTAGCGCCTGGCCAGTTGGCGCGCGACCATCCCCGTGCCGGTCGCCACGTCGAGCACCGTGTCGCCGGGCTTCGCTTCGACGCTGTCCACGAGCGCCCGGCGCCAGCGCGCATCCTGACCGAACGAGAGCAGCGTCGCGACGCGCTCGTACGACTTGCCGATGCCGGTGAACACACGCGCGGGATCGCCGGTCCGCCGCGCCACCTGCGAAGTCTAGGTCGCGCTTTTTGGCGGTTTTCTCGACCTCGTCCGGGGTCCAAGGAACGGCTTGCGCCGAGAGGCATTGACCGCGGAGGGCGTTCCCCGCCGATCCAATGGGCGGCGGACGATGATGGCCGCCTCCAGCGATCGTCCGCGGACCCCGTGCCTCGAACGCCCAGCGCGAGGAAGAAGCCGACCACCGGCGAGCCGCTCCGGCGGGACCGCGTGGAACTCCGCTTCGCGGGCCGCAGATCGCTTTGCTAGCCTCACATGCGCCGACTTCGGCATCGCCATCTCCAACCACACGACCGTCGAGGGAGCAGTCATGTCATACGACCCTGCCAAGGGCTTTCCGCGCATCATGCCGTCCCTTCGATACGAGGACGTGGGGAGGGCTCTGCAGTGGCTCGACCGCGCGTTCGGGTTGAAGGAGCATCTGCGCTGGGTCGACAAGGAGGGCACGGTCCGCCACGCGGAGATGAGGATCGATGGCGCGTATATCGAGCTGTCCGAAGGGCCCGAGGGCTATCGGAGCCCGAAGGCCCTCGGGCAGGTGTGCCAGTCGCTCGTGGTGTTCGTCGACGACGTCGACGCGCACTGCGAGAGCGCGCGAGCGGCTGGCGCGAACATCATGGCCGAGCCCGAAGACAAACCGTGGGGCCTGCGCCAGTACACCGCGGAGGACCTCGAGGGCCACCGGTGGGAGTTCTCGCAGCACCTGCGCGATGTGGAGCCGAGCGAATGGGGAGCCGAGCTGGCGGACTGAGCGCGGTCGCGGCTATCGGCGTGCGGCCATCGCCTCCCGCAGCGCCGCGATGCGCTGCCGATACGCCCCGATATGATCGGCAGCAACGAAGACCGACTCCGCCGAGATGAGCAACGGCGCAGCTTCCGCGTGCCGTCCACGCCGCGCCAGGAACTCGGCGTGCTCGAGCTGCGCTTGAGCCAGCACCGTCCTGTACTCGGTCGAGCCGTACACGTTGAGCGCCTTGCGGAGCGCGGCCTCAGCGTCTTCGTGCCGCCCTTGTGCCTCGCGCACTCGCGCCGTGCGCCGTGCAACGTCCCCCACGGCGTTCACGTCGCCCGGGCGGCTGAGCGCGTCGGCCTCGGCGATCAGCCGATCGGCGCGTTCGAGATCGCCGACGCCGGCCGCCGCCGCGGCCAGCATCGCCGTCAGCTCGGTGCGGCTCCAGAGCTCGCCGGCGCGAACGCTCGCCTCGAGTGCACGTTCGATCTGCGGAAGCGCCTCCGCGAATCGACGCTCGTCGAGGAGACGGTCGCCCATGTTGCGAAGTGCGCCGATCTCGAGCTGTCCGTCCCCATCGGCGACAGCGTCTGTCCCGATCCGCCGCAGGCAGGCCAGGCACGACTCCAGATCGCCACCTGCCCACATGCGCATGCAGCGGCCGATCCGCAGCCATGAAGGCGGGCGTGTGCCCCGCCGGGACATCAGATCCTCGGCCTGGCGACGGTACTCGGCCGCGACGTCCGCGTCGCCGGAGAGCGCCCCTGCGGCGGCCAGCCTGGCGCAGATCCGCAGCTCCCGCGCGCTGTCACCGATCTCTCTCGCGCGCGCGAGAAGCGCCGCGCCGCGCGCCAGCATGGCGCTGAGGCGTCCGTCTGCCCAGAAAGCTTCGAGGCCGGCGATCCCCGCTTCGATCTCGCCGCCCACGTCGCCGGTGGACCTGAAGAGCTCCTCGGCGGTCGCGCGGTGGCGCTCGAACAACGGCAGCTCGGCCTCATCGCCCGCCCACATCAGGACCCGCGCGACGCCGATCTCAGCCTCCGCGGCCAGGTCGTTGCGCCCCAGGCCTCGCGCGAGCTCCGCGGCGCGCTCGAACGCTTTGCGCGCCTGCGCGTACTCGGCGGACATGGCGCGCTCCTCTGCCAGCAGCAGAGCCACACGGATCGCGGCCTCCGGCGCACCGCCCTCACCAATGGCCGCGAGCGCGGCGGCCGCGACCCCCGAGTACCGCCCCAGGACCGGATGATCCTGACGGCTGCGCGCCCGCTCGCCCAAGAGAAGCGCTGAATCGAGCGCGCGTCGGGCGCGGCGCTGGATTATCTCGCGCGGGGCGCGCACCTCGGCGGCCAGGGCGAACGCGCGCTCGGCGTGGTGCGCGAGGATCTCCGCGAACTCGTCTCGGCGGTCACCGACCTCGCGCTCGAGCTCCATACCGAAACGTTCGTGGAGGTCGGCGCGCGCGGACTTTGGAAGGGATGCGTGCGCGACGTCGCGGATGAGCAGGTGCTTGAAGCGATAGCGCTCAGCCTCGCGGGACTCGCGGTCCTCGAGCACGAGCCCCTTGCGGCGCAGCCCGCCGAGCACGCGGCCCGTATCGACCCCCGGGTCCAGGGCGCGAAGCTCGCCGGCCGAGAACCGCTCGCCGACGACCGAAGCGACCTGGAGCAGGCGCTTCTCATCCGCCGCGAGTCCATCCAGTCGCGCTGCCAGCACGGCGTGGATGCTCTCGGGCACGCGCACGTCGGCCGCGCTTGCGGTCGCCCTCCAGCGATCGGCGACGCGCTCGACCCGGCCCTCGTCGATCAGCATCCGGAGGAACTCCTCGCAGAAGAGCGGGTTTCCCTCCGAGCGATGCACGACGCGCGCGCGCAGATCGTCGGGCAGGTCGTCGACGTCGAGCAGGCGCGATATGAGCGTCGCCGTCTCTTGCCCGTTCAGCGCGTCGAGCGTCAGCGTGGCGGCGTTGGCGCGCCCGGCGCTCCACGCCTGGTGCGCCTCGAGGAGCTGCGGCCGCGCGACGCAGAGCAGCAGGAGCGGCGCGTCCTCGGCACGCTCTGCGAGGCTGTCGATGATGTCCAACACGGGCGGCTCCGCCCATTGCAGGTCGTCGATCACGATGACCGCGGGCGCATCCGCCAGCGGCGCGAGGTACTGCCGGACGCCCCAGGCGATCTCCCGCGCGACGTCCGTCGCGGCCAGCTCCGGCAGCGCTTCGGCCGCCGTCTGGAGGCCGAGCATCGTCGCCAGGCGCGCGCGTACTGCGGCCCGATCCGCTTCAGGAACGAGCGCGGCCACGCGACGATCGAGCTTCGCGAGCGCAGCTTCTCGGTCGTCGGCGGACGTGACGCCAGAGTCGTCGTTGACGATCTCGATGAGCGGCCAGTACGTGATACCGGCGCCATACGGCAGGCAGCGTCCGCGCAGCACCCGCGCGTTCCCGGCTGCTGCGATGCGCGCGAGCGCCTCGCCGACGAGCCGCGACTTGCCTATGCCTGCGGCGCCGACGAGCGTGAACAGGTGCGCGCGCCGCTCCTCGCGCACCCGTTCGAAGGTGTCGAGCAGGAGCCGGAGCTCGCGCTTCCGGCCGACCAGTTGCGCGCGCATCGCCGGGAGCCCGCGCGCCTGCTCGGGCATCGCGGAGCGCGGGCGGACGGCGCGGAAAGCGGCGATCGGCTCGGGCTTTCCCTTCGCCGCGACAGGCTGTCGCGGCTCGTACTCGATGGCCGCGCGCGTCAGGGATTCCGTGAGCGCCGCAACCACGACCTCGCCCACGTCGGCGCCCTGCTGAAGCCGCGCGGCCACGTTGACCGCATCTCCGGTGACGAGGAACTGCCGGTCGTGGCCCTCTCCGGTGACGGCTTCACCGGTGTTCACGCCGACGCGCGCCGCGAGCGCGATGCCCAGTTCGGCGTTCAGCGTGGGCATCTCGTCGCGCATGGCCAGCGCCGCACGGACCGCGCGCTCGGCGTCGTCGTCGTGCAGCAGCGGCACGCCGAACACGACCATCACGGCGTCGCCGATGAACTTCTCCACGGTCCCGCCATGGGTCTCGGCGATCGCCTTCATCCGCTCGAAGTACGAGCCCATGACCGACCGCACGACCTCGGGATCGTTGTCCGACCCGAACGACGTCGAGCCGACGACGTCCGCGAACACGACGCTCACGAGCTTGCGCTGTTCGCTCGCCACGACCTACGGACTCCGCTGGGCCGCGATCCATGTTCGCCGCGCGCGCTCACCTTGACGAGCCGAGCACGCCTCGGGCAGCGCATTGCTGCACCTCCAAGGGCCCAGGACCTCCATGACGCGCGCGGCCGCGCGGCGCAGGCGGAAGTCGAGCGTCACGAGCCGGCAGTTGAGCATGCTGGCACCGCTACGAGGACCGTCGTCGGACGCTGTCCGTTCAGTCCCATGTCCTGAGATCGCGGACGCTCGGCGCATCGAGGGGCAGGTCCTCGACCATGCGCAGCGCGGGACGCACCTTGATCACGTCGTGGAGCGCGTTCGCGAGCTCGCCCGCGCGCGCCGCGGCGAAGCCGGGGGCGTCCAGGAGGACCTCGAGCTCGTCATGCGCTCCGGTCCGGGTGATGACGAGCTGCGTCCGCGCTCCGGGGGCGTAGCGGCCCACGACCTCATCGACCTGCCGTGGGTGTACGAACATCCCTCGGACCTTGGCGGCGTCGCCGACGCGACCGACGATCCGCGCGAGGCGCGGCGCGGTCCGGCCGCAGGCGCATGGATCGTCGCGGAACAGCGAAAGGTCGCCGGTGCCGAAGCGGAGGATCGGGTACGTCCGCTCGTTCACGGTCGCGACGACCTCGCCGGTCTCGCCCGCGGGCAGCGCCGCTCCCGTTTGGGGGTCGACGATCTCGACGAGCGCGTCGGCCGGGACGTGCATCCCGTCGCGCTCCAGGCACTCGTAGCCGAGGCACCCGAGGTCGGCGGTCCCGTAGCCCTGGCACACCGTCGCTCCTAACGCCTGGAGCTCGTCGCGCAGGGACGGGGGCAACATCTCGCCCGCGACGAAGGCGCGCTCGATCGCGAGCGGCCCGGCCTCCAGCTCGCGCGCCTTGTCGTGCAGGATGCGCAGCGCGCTCGGGGTACCCACGAACCCCGTCGCGCGCGCGCCGCGGATCATCCGCACCTGGAGCTCCGTATTGCCAACGCCAGCCGGGATGACGGTGCAGCCGACGACCCGCAGCGCGCCGTCGAACATCCATCCGAGTGGAGTGCCGTGGTACGAGACGGCGCAGTGCACGGTCATGCCGCTGGTAAATCCCGCGGCGTGGAGTGCGGGTGCCCACCGCCAGTGGTCGGGCGCCGTCCCCTGTGGGTCGAAAAGGGGCCCCGGTGACAGGAAGATGCGCGCGACCTGGTCCGGCGGCACGCCGAGGAAGCCGCCGAAAGGCGGCGCCGCCCGCTGCAGGTCGATGAGCTCGTCCTTGCGCGTGATCCGCACGTCCGCGAGAGCCGCGTCCGGCCCGGGCATTCGCTCGCGCATAGCGGGAGCGTTCGCGTGCGCATGGCTGAGGAGGTCGCGTAGCCACGCCGCCTGGTACGCGCGCCGTTCCTCGTGGCGGAGGAAGTCGCGGTCGCCCGTGGTCACGATGGCCCGCGTTCGCGGAGCGCGGGACGGCCCGCGCTCACGACAGCCAGCGCTTGCGGCGCTTGTAGTGCTTGACCTCGCGGTAGGAGCGGGCCGCGCCGAGCTGCGTGAGCCCGAGGTAGAACTCTTTCACGTCCTCGTTGTCGCGCAGCGTGTCGACGGGGCCGTCGAGGACGACGCGGCCACCCTCCATGAGGTAGCCGTACTGCGCGATCGAGAGCGCGAGACGCGCGTTCTGCTCGACGAGGAGGATCGTCGTGCCGCGATCCTCGTTGATGCGCCGGATGATCCCGAAGATCTCCTCGACGAGCATCGGGGACAGGCCGAGCGAGGGTTCATCGAGGAGCACGACGCGCGGCCGCGCCATCAGCGCGCGGCCGATGGCCAGCATCTGCTGCTCGCCGCCCGAGAGGTAGCCCGCGAGCGCCCGACGGCGCTCGACGAGGCGCGGAAAATATGCGAAGACCGCGTCGAGGTCGGCTCGGACGCCTCGGTCGCGCCGCGTGTGCGCGGCGGCCAGCAGGTTCTCCTCGGCGGTGAGGTGCTCGAAGACGCGACGCCCCTCGAGGACGTGGAACACGCCGCGCTTCACGATGTCCGAAGGGTCGAGCCGGTCAAGCCGGACACCGTCCAGCTCGACCGTGCCGTCCGTGACCTCGCCTTCCTCCGTCCGGAGGAGGCCCGAGATCGCCTTTAGCGTCGTGCTCTTGCCGGCGCCGTTCGCGCCCAGGAGCGCGACGATCGCGCCGTCGGCGACCCGCAGCGACAGGCCCTTGAGGACCAGGATCACTTTGTCGTACAGGACCTCGACGTTGTTGAGCGTCAGCACTCGCAGCCGCTTCCGCTCAGCGGGTCGATGCTGATGTGAGCGGGATGACCGGGACCCAGACCCCCTTCCCCGCGTCGGCCTTGAACACGCGCGTGGCGAGCGCCCCGCGGTGGCTCTTGTCGGAGAACGTGATCTTGTCGGTAATGCCGCCAGTGTCGTAGTCCTTGATCGTCTCGAGCGCGGCCTTCAGCTTCTCGCCGGTGACGTCGCCGTCGACGCGCTTGATACCTTCAGCCATCACCTTCATTGTTAGCCAGCCCTGGACGTAATTCACGGGGAGCTTTTTGGGGTCCTTCCCCTTCTTCGTCGCGTAATCCTTGATCTCCCTCAGGCCGGCCACGTCCTCGCTGAGGAACGCGAACGGCTGGACGCCGAGCATGCCATCCGCGGCCGCCGCGGCGAGCTCGATCGTCTTCTCGCCCGTGCCCCAGTTGAGGCTCGCGAGCGTCGTCTTCGTGAGGCCGGCCGTCTTCGCGCTCTTCACCTCGACGGCCGTCGGCGCCTGCGTGTGGTTCATGATGATGAAGTCGGGCTCGCTCGACTTCACCGCCAGCAGCTGTGGCGACATGTCGAGCGAGTTGAGCGCGACGATCACGTCCGGTCCCGCGGACATGCCGTTCGCGGCGATGAACTTCTTCGCGTCCTCCACCGGCGACCTGCCGAACGCCGAATCCGAGAAGCTCATGGATATCTTCGGTGACGAGCCGCCCTTCCCGCTGTCCTTGATGTACTTGAGCAGGACGCGCGCCTGGTCCGAATAGGTCACGCCGATCATGAAGTTGTACGGCGTCTTCGCGACGTCGCTGACGAGGTCCTCGGCGTACGACGCGGACATGAACGGGAGCTTGTCCTTCGTGATCTTGGGAGTCATGGCGGTCGTGTCGCCGGTCCCCCAGCCCATGATCGCCGTGACGTTCTCCTGGGTCACAAGGCGGTTGTACAGCTCCTCGGCGCGCGGGATCTGGTACGCGTAGTCATCGGAGATCAGCTGGATCTGGTGTCCACCCGCGCCGCCGTTCTCGTTGATGAATGCGACGAAGTCCTTGATGCCGTCGGCGTACGGCGCGCCGACGTCTGACGTCGCGCCCGTCAGGTCGAAGATGCCGCCCACCTTCACCGCCGGCTTCGCGGCCGTCCCGCCGCCACCGGCTCCTCCGCCACCGCCGCCACACGCGGCCACGAGCATCACGCAGGTCACGAGCAACGCCGTCACGCGAGCCATACCGACACCCCCTATCGCGCTTCAGTATGCGAACGGCCACAAGTGGAAGTACTCCTTGACGTCGCGCCAGATCTTCGCCAACCCGCGCGGCTGGAGGATCAGGAAGGCGATGATCGCCAGCCCGAACACCACCTCCTTCAGCACGTTGAGGTTGACCGTCAAGCCGGGGATCGAGCGGGCCACGGCCGCGAGGGCGATGGGAAGGAGGCGGATGAACGCGGCGCCGTAAAGGGACCCGCTGACCGTACCCAGCCCGCCGATGATGACCATCCCGAGGTACTCGATCGACACCGCGACGCTGAAGTTCTCGGGACTGACGATGAGCGCATGGTGCGCCTGCAGCGACCCGGCCGCGCCGACATAGAAGGAGCTCACGGCGAAGGCGAGGATCTTGTAGCGGAACACGTCGACCCCGGTGACCGCCGCGGCTATGTCCTGGTCGCGGATCGCGACGAAGGCGCGTCCCACGCGCGTCCGGAAGAGATTCGCCGCGAAGAGGAGACCAAGCGCGAGCGCGCCGATGGTCAGCGCGTAGTACGACCGCTCGTTGTCGAACGCGAGGGGGCCCAGGGTCGGCGAAGGGATGTTGAAGATGCCCTGGCTGCCACCCGTGATCGAGACGAGGTGGACCATGAGCCACTCCAGGATCACCTGCGCCGCGAGCGTGGCGATCACGAGATACAGCCCCTTCAGGCGAAGGGAGGGCACGCCGAAGAGGCTCCCGATGGCCGCGGTGACCAGGCCCGCCGCGGGTAGGGCGAACCAGAACGGCCAGCCCGCTTTCGTCGTGAGGAAGGCGCTCGTGTACGCGCCGACGCCGAGGAAGGCACCCTGGGCGACCGATATCTGCCCCGTGAACCCGACGAGGATGTTGAGCCCGAGCGCTCCGAGACCGGCGATCGCCACCTGGTTCGCGATCGAGAGCGCGTAACGGTCGGCGACGAAGGGAAAGAGCAGGGCCGCGCCGATCACGAGCCCCAGCCGCAGCCGGGAGAGCGGCGTGCGTCGCAGCGCCATGTCGGCCGCATATGACGTGTGGAACACGCCGGACTCCCGCCGCCACGCCAGCCTAGACACGCTCGATCCGCTCCCGCCCGAAGAGCCCGTACGGCCGGACCAGAAGGACGATCACGAGGAACACGAACGGCGCGACATCGCGGACCCCGCCGCCGAGCGGCGCGTCCAGGTAGCCGGCGGAGAGGTTCTCGAGGATGCCCACAACGATGCCACCGACCACCGCGCCGACGAGCGAGTCGAGACCTCCGAGGATCGCCACCGGGAGCGCCTTCAGGCCGAGCGTCGCGAGGAGGATGCCGACGCCCTGGATCTGCGCGAGCAGGACGCCGCCGATGGCCGAGACCACCGCGGAGGCCGCCCACGTGAGCGCGAAGACGGAGCGCACGTCGATGCCCATCGAGAGGGCGGCCTGCTGGTCGTCTGCGACTGCCCGCATCGCGATGCCAAGCCGGGTCCAACGGAAGACCGCCGCGAGGGCGGCGACGAGCGCGATGGCGATCGCGAACGACAGCACGAACTCGAGGGGGAGCGAGATCGGACCGAGCGTCACCGCCTCCTTGGGAAGGACCTGCGGGTACGCGCGGTACTCGGTGCCGTAGAAGAGGATCACCATCGAGCGCAGGACGATCGAGAGGCCGATCGTGATCATGATCACCGAGATCACCGGCTCGCCGATGAGGGGCCGCAGCGCCACTCGCTCGATCGCGAGGCCGAGCGCGAGGGCGAAGACGATGGTGCCCGCGAGCGCCGCCCAGAACGGCAGGCCCGCCTGCGTCAGCAACGCATAGGAGGCGTACGCCCCGACCATCAGCATCTCCCCCTGCGCGAGATTCAAGACGTCCGTCGCCTTATAGATCAGAACGAAGCCGAGCGTGATGAGCGCGTAGATCCCGCCGATCGCCGCGCCGCCGGCCACGATCTGGAGGAGGAAGACCGCCTCAGGCGACACGATCCACCTCGAGCGACCGCACGCGCACGGGGATCCGGGTGGTCGCGCGCTTGCCCGAGCGGTACTGGACCTCGGTGTCGACGAGCACCTCTTCCCCAGGTCCGTACAGTCCGGCGATCAGATCGCGGTAGCGCTCCTCGATGAAGCGCCGGCGGACCTTGCGGGTGCGCGTCAGCTCGTCGTCGTCGGCATCGAGCTCCTTGTGCAGGATCACGAAACGGGCGATCCGGGCGGCGCGCGGCAGATCTCGGTTCACGCTGGCGACATGGGCCGCCACGAGCTCGGAGACCTGCGGCTTCTGCGAGAGGTCGGCGTACGTGGTGTAGCCGATCTGGCGGGTCTCCGCCCACTTGCCAACGTTCGCCGCGTCGATGTTCACGAGCGCCGCGACGTGTGGGCGGTCTTGGCCGACGACGACGGCCTCCCGGACGTGCTGCGAGAACTTGAGCTTGTTCTCGATGTACTGCGGGGAGAACTTCGAGCCGTCGGCCAGCGTCATCACATCGGACATGCGGTCGATGACGACGAGGTGGCCGTCCTCGTCAATGAGGCCGGAGTCGCCCGAGTGCAGCCACCCGTCGCGCAGGGTCCGAGCCGTCGCCTCGGGGTTCTTGTAGTAGCCCTGGAAGACGCTCGGGCTGCGCGACAGGATCTCCCCGGTGTCGGAGATGCGCACCTCCGTCTCGGGGATCGGCTTGCCCACGCTCTCGTACTTGATGTCGCCGTCGCGGTGCACGACCGAGATGCCGGCGATCTCCGTCTGACCGTAGATCTGCTTCAAGTTGACGTTGAGCGCGTGAAAGAAGCGGAAGGTATCGGGCCCCAGCGATGCCCCACCCGTGTACGCGCGGCGGATGCGGGACAGGCCGAGCGAGTCCTTGAGCGGCGCGAGCACCGCCAGCTCCGCCACGGCCCGCGACACGCGCAGCCCCGGCGACATGGGGCGCTTCGCGAAGGAGGCGTCGGCCGCGGCTTCGCCCGCGCGCAGAGCCCACCGGTAGAAGAGACGCTTGGCGCGGGTGCTGTCCTCGATCTTCACCTGGACGGTCGAGAGGAGGTTCTCCCAGATCCGCGGCGGGGAGAACATCATGTGCGGTCCGATCTCGCGGATGTTCGCCTGGACCGTCTCCGGCTCCTCCGGAAAATTCACGGTGAATCCCACGCTCAGCGCGGCGGACACGGACATCATCTGCTCGCCGATCCAGGCGAGCGGCAGGAACGACACGAACTCGTCGCCTTTCGCGCACGGGTCGACCGCGAGGAGGTTTCGGGCCATGGACAGCAGGTTCGCGTGCGTGAGCATGGCGCCCTTCGGCTCGCCGGTCGTCCCCGAGGTGTAGCAAAGGAGCGCGAGGTCGCCGTCGGCGCCGCGCGCCACCTCATCGTCGTACGCGGCGGCCGGTTCGCGTTCGCCAAGCGCCTCTACCTCGGGGAACGCGATCAGGAACTCCGTGGGGTAGCCGCGCAGCCCGCGCGGGTCGTAGTAGACGACGCGTTCCAGGCGCGGCATCCGCACGCGTGTGTCGAGGAGCTTGTCGACCTGCTCCTGGTCCTCGGCGACGACAAAGCGGGCGTCGCAGTGGTCGACGACGAACGCCACCTCCGGCGCGACCGCGTCTTGGTACAGGCCGACCGACGCGCCGCCGAGCGCCTGCGCCGCGAGCTCCGCGTAGACCCACTCGGGGCGGTTGTCGCCGACGATGGCCAGGCGATCGCCCCGCCGGAAGCCGAGTCGGCGCAGCCCGAGCGCGAAGCGCCGGACGTGCGCGTCGTATGCGGCCCACGACGTCGCCTGCCAGATCCCAAGCTCCTTCTCGCGCAGCGCGGCTCGACGCTCGCCCCAGCGCTCCGCGTTGCGGCGCAGGAGCTGGGGCAGCGTCATGAGGTCAACGCCGTCGAGCCGGCCTCGCGCTCGGCTTGCCGGATGGCCGCGCTCTCCTGCCCCAGATAGGCTTTGATGACGTCGGGATTCGCACGGACCTCGGCGGGAGTACCTTCAGCGATCTTCTTCCCGAAATCGAGCA
>JBBPYG010000054.1:0-3587 GCA_038200085.1 Candidatus Limnocylindria bacterium
CGCGCGGCGTTCGCTTGAGGTATCCCTCCTGGAGCAGGTACGGCTCGTACACGTCCTCGATCGTATCGGTGTCCTCGCTCACGGCGGCCGCGAGCGTGTCGAGTCCGACCGGCCCGCCCGAGAACTTCTCGGCGATCGCGCGCAGGAGCATTCTGTCGACGGCGTCGAGACCGGCGTCGTCGACCTCCAGCGCCGCGAGGGCTTCGCGGGCGACGGGGAGCGTGATGCGGCCGTCGTGGCGGACCTGGGCGAAGTCTCTCACCCGTTTCAGCCAGCGGTTGGCGATGCGCGGCGTCCCGCGCGAGCGGCGCGCGATCTCCCGCCCGGCGTCGTCCTCGATCGGGACGCCGAGGATGCGCGCCGACCGCCGGATCACCAGCTCCAGCGACTCCGCCGTGAACAGATCGAGGCGATACGTCGCCCCGAAGCGGTCGCGCAGCGGCGAGGAGAGACGGCCGATCCGCGTCGTCGCTCCGACCAGGGTGAAGCGCGGCACCGGGAGCCGCAGCGTGCGCGCTCCTGGGCCCTTGCCGAGGACGATGTCGAGATGAAAGTCCTCCATCGCCGGGTACAGGACCTCCTCCACCACGCGCGGAAGACGGTGCACCTCGTCGACGAAGAGGATGCTGCCTTCCTCTAGGTTCGTGAGGATCGCCGCGAGGTCGCCCGCGCGCTCGAGCGCCGGTCCGCTCGTGGTCTTGATGGTGACCCCGAGTTCGCGGGCCATGACGGTCGCGAGCGACGTCTTCCCGACCCCGGGGGGCCCGTACAGCGCGACGTGCTCGAGGGCTTCGGAGCGGTGCTTGGCCGCGTCGATGAGGATGCGCAGATTGCTCTTGACCTTGTCCTGATTGATGTAGTCGTCGTCGGCGAGGCGCTGCGGGCGCAGCGTCGTCTCGAGCGTGCGCTCCTCCTCATGCACCTCGGGCGCGACCGAGCGCAGCTGGCTCAAAGCGCCCGCGCGGTCTCGCGCGCGCGGCGCACGGCGCCCGCGATCCGCTCGGCCGCCGCGTCGATGTCGACCAGCTCCACCTCGGAACCCGAACGCTCCTTCAGCTCGACGGAATGCTTCCCCAGGCTGCGGCGGCTGACCGTGACGCGGAACGGCAGGCCGATAAGGTCCGCGTCGGCGAACTTCACGCCGGCCGACTCGTCGCGATCGTCGTGCAGCACCTCGACGCCGAGCCGCTCGAGGTCGGTCACGAGCCGCTCGGCCGCGGCGCGCACCTCGGGGTCCGAGAGTGGGAGCACGACCACGTGCACCTCGAACGGAGCGACCTGGATCGGCCACACGATCCCGCGCGCGTCGCGGTTCGTCTCGATGACCGTTTGGAGGAGCCGCCCGACGCCGATGCCGTACGAGCCGAAATAGAATGGGCGACGCGACCCGTCCTCCGCGAGAAAGGTGGCGCCCATCTTCTCCGAATAGAACGGGCCGAACTTGAAGATGTTGCCGACCTCGACGCCGCGGCGCAGCGCGAGCCTGCCCCGACAACGCGGACACAGGTCGCCGTCGCGCACGTCGTGCACGTCGACCCGCTCGCCGTCAAAGTCTCGCCCCGGTACGACGTCGCGCAGGTGCGCGTCGCGCTTGTTCGCGCCGGCGATGTACGGCCGCGGCTCGACAGAGGCGTCCACGAGGACGCGCGCTCGCAGTCCGACGGGACCGATGTAGCCGGGGACCGCGCCCGCTGCCCCGAAGTCGTCGTCGCCGGCGAAGCGGATGTCACCCGCGCCGAGCGATTTGCGGAGCTTGGCCTCGTTCACCTCGCGGTCGCCAGGCAGGACGACCGCGATCACGCCGCCGGCGCCGCGGAGCAGCATCGTCTTCAGGAACGCGGAGGGCGGCTCTCCCGTCATCGCGGTCAGCGCCTCGATCGTCGCCGTGCCGGGCGTCGCGATCTCCGACATGGTGGCCGCGTCGATCGGCGCCGCCTCCGGTATCGCCCGCACCGCCTTCTCCATGTTCGCGCGGTAATCGCAGCGCTCGCACAGCAGCAGCCGATCCTCGCCCGCGTCGGTGAGCACCTGGAACTCGTGCGCCACGTCGCCGCCCATCGCGCCGGTGTCGGACTCGACGCTGATCGCTTCGACGCCCGCCCGCCGGAAGATCCTGGCGTACGCCTCGTGCTGCGCGCGATACGACCGGTCGAGCCCGTCCCAGTCGGCGTCGAGGGAGTACGCGTCCTTCATCACGAACTCCCGCGCGCGAAGCAGGCCCGCGCGTGGGCGCGCCTCATCGCGTCCTTTGGACTGGAAGTGATAGACCATCGCCGGCAGCTGGCGGTAGGAGAGGACCTCGTTCCGGGCGTGATGCGTCACAAGCTCCTCGTGCGTGTAGCTGATCATGAATTCGTGGCCGCCGTGGTCCTTCGTCCTGAAGGTCACGGGCTCGAGCGCATCCCACCGTCCGGTCTCGCGCCAGTACTCGGCCGGCGTCAAGACGGGCAGCTCCATCTCCTGGCAGCCGATCCGGTCCATCTCCTCGCGGATGATCTGCTCGACCTTCCTCGCCGCTCGCAGACCGAGCGGCATCAACGTGTAAAGGCCGGCGGCGAGGGGACGCGCGAGCGCCGCGCGCAGGAGGAGCTGGTGGCTCGCGTTCTGCGCCTCCGAGGGCGCTTCGCGCAAGGTGCGGCCGAAGAGCTTGGACTGTCTGACCGCGGGGATGATAGCGAGTCAGCGAACGGCGGCCCCGCTCGGTCCGCGGCCGAGACGGCTGTCGCGGCCGACCTGGGCGGCTTCCATCATCGACCGGCCCTCGAAGATCGCGCCCTTCTCCATGACGAGCGACGGCGTGGTGATGTCGCCCTTGACGCGCGCGGCGGCGCGCAACTCGACGCTGTCCTGGGCGTAGATGTCGCCCTTGACCTCTCCGTTCAGGATCACGCTGCGGCAGGTGATCGTACCGGTGATGCGCGCGCCGTCGCCGACGACAAGGGTGTCCTGTGCGGCGATCTCGCCGGTGAACGTGCCGTCGATGCGCACCGCACCTTCGAGGCGCAGCGTGCCGTCGAAGGTGGATCCGCGGCCGATCACCGCGGAAGGTGGGCCCGCGTCTCCTCCGTCGCGGCGCGAAGCCTCCAACCTGGTGGCCCTTAGGTCGCCGTTCCCGCCGGCACCGAGCGCCCCGGGGTGAGCTGCCCCTCGTGGGAGGCCTTCGGCGCCTTGTCCGAGTACGGCTCCTTGCCGTTCTCGATGAGGATCTTGTCGATCTCGAGGAGCAGCGCGTCCATCAGTTGGTGCTCGGGGTAGACGCCGACGACCTTGCCCTTGCGGAAGAGCGCGCCCTTGCCGACGCCGCCGGCGATGCCGACGTCGGCGTCCTTAGCCTCGCCGGGCCCGTTGACCTCGCAGCCCATCACCGCGACCTTCATCGGCACGGGCAGCGCGCGCAGGCGCTCCTCGGCGACCTTGGCGAGCGGGATCAGGTCGATATCGGCGCGGCCGCACGACGGACATGCGACGAGCGTCAGTCCCTGGTCGCGCAGCTCGAGCGACTTCAGGATGTCGAACGCCGCGCGCACCTCGGCCACCGGGTCCTCCGACAGCGAGACGCGGATCGTGTCGCCGATGCCCTCGTAGAG
>JBBPYG010000055.1:0-8457 GCA_038200085.1 Candidatus Limnocylindria bacterium
CTCGGTCTGCGCGCCCGACGTCGTCATCGTCCTCCCCGGGGGCGAGACCAAGTTCGAAGGCACCGACGGCGCCCGGCGGCTCATCCGGATGGCGCCACCGTTCATCCGCAGCGTGCGCGAGGAAGCGGTCGACGGGACGACCGAGACGCTGCGGGGGCTCACCCGATCCCCCGGGCACTTCGCCAATTACACGACGTGGACCTTCGAGACCGACGGCGAGCGCATCACGAACGTGTCGTTCGCCTGGCGCCCCGCGAACTGACGTCCCGCCAGCTGTGCGTCCCCAGCGGCCGGTCGGTTCCAAGGTGGAGCGCGACCTCGAGTGGGTCGCGTCCTCCCGTCGCTCAGGTCCGGCCGATCGCCTGGAGCGCCGTGGCCAGCAGCGTCAGCTCGGCGACGAAGACCCGCGGAGGAAGCGTGACCGCGAAGAGGCACGCCTCGGCCACGTCCTCCGGCGCGATCATCAGCTCGCGCGTCGCGTCCGGAGGAGGCACGGGCCGTCGCCAGAGGAGCGGCGTATCCACCACGCCCGGGTGCAACGCGGTGAGGCGGACGCCGCGTTCGTGCTCCTCGAGGGCCGCGGCCTCGACGAGCGACGTGAGGCCGCCCTTCGCCGCCTGATACGCGGGTCCCGACGCGTCGGGCCAGCGCGCCGACACGCTGCTGATGAAGACCGCCGAGCCCCTGGACGCGCGAAGCGCCGGGAGCGATGCCGACAGGACGCCGAACGCGGAGCTGAGGTTGACATCCACCATCTCGCGCCACGACTCGGGCGTGAGCTGATCGAGGCGGCGAGCGGGGATGTTCGTCCCGGCGGCGTGCACGACGATGTCGATCCCCGATGCGGACGCGGCGGATTCGATGGCGTGCGCGGTGCCCGCGGGTTCGGTGAGGTCCTGGCAGTGCCACACGACGCGGCCGGGTATCGCGTCCGGTCGCACGGCCCGCCGCGCGATCCCGTGCACCGTCGCGCCCTCCCGGGCGAACAGCCGCGCGACGGCGAATCCGATCCCGCTACTGGCTCCGGCCACGACGACCGTGCGGCCCGACAGCCGCCCTGGGCTCACGCGGCGGGTCCGAGGAACAGCTTGATCCGTTCAGGCGGCGCGTTCGCGACCTCCGCGAAGATCGCCGGCCCATCGGAGAGCGGGCGCACCGGTGCCAGCGTGCCGAGGTCCACCCGGCCCTCCTCCAGCAGGCGCACGGCGTGCGCGAAGTCCTCGTCGGTGTATGCGTAAGAGCCCTGAACGGTGAGCTGCTGGCGCACGATGCGGTGAAAGGGCACCGCCGTGGCGTCAGAGTGCAGGCCGAGCATCACGGCAACGCCCGCGGGCCGAAGCGCCTCGACAGCGAGCCGACGCGATCCCTCGACGCCCGCCGCGTCGACGACGAGCTCGAATCCGCCCTGCGGGAGCTCCCGCGCCGCCGCGAGCGCGTCGGCCGCGTCGGCGTACGCCGAGTCCGCGCCCAACCGCAGCGCCTGCTCGCGGCGCGCCGCGTCCGGCTCGGAGACCGCGACATGCTGTATCGCCGCGATGCGCGCGGCCTGCATCGCGAGAACGCCGATGGTCCCCGCGCCGAGCACCAGCGCGGTCTTCGGCAGGCGCGCGGCCGAGCCGAGCCGGATCGCGTGGACGCCGTTCGCGAACGGTTCCGCGACAGCGCCGAGGCGCGCGTCGCACGCTTCGGACAGGGGGACCAGGGCGCTCGCCCGTACCGCGACCTCCTCGGCGAAGCCGCCCTGGAAGTCGACGCCCACCAGACGGCGCAGAAGGCAGACGTTCCGCAGGCCGTCGCGGCACGCGACGCATCGACCGCACGTGACGAGCGGATTCACCGCCGCACGGCGTCCGACCAGGCTCGCCGTCACCCCTTCGCCCACCGCGGTGACCCGCCCCGCGAACTCGTGTCCCATCACCAGTGGCGGCCTGCGGTTGGACATGCGGCCCAGGTGACCCTCGATGTCCGAGCCGCAGACGCCCGCTGCCTCGACCCGAACGACGACCTCGCCGCTCGCGGGCTTCGCGGGCGGGAGGTCCTCGACCTCCAGGCGGCCGGGGCCTGTCCAGACCAGTGCCTGCACGCCCCTACGGTAGGACGGACGCGCGCTTGCGCTTCGCGTGGCCGGACCGGACGGCCGCGGTGAGTCGTTTCCCGGCCCTTCGGGTGCTCGCGCGGCGCGCCGATCGCTGCGACAATCGGCAGCGGCCCGGCCCGACGCCGGTCGATCGCGACGTCCGGCTCGACCGCTCACCGGACAGATCGCGCATTTGGAGGCATCCGCATGAGACGTTCCTTCCGCAGCTCGCTCGCCCTCCCGGTCCTGGCGCTGTTGATCGCCGCCTCGTGCGGTCCATCCGGCGGGGCTCCGACCGGCAGCGGGGACAAGCCGTACGCCGGAACCACGCTGCGCGTTCTCGCGGCGAACCACCCCTGGGCAGACGCGCTGAAGCCGCTGCTGTCCGATCTGGAGGCCAAGACGGGGATCAAGGTGAACTTCGAGCAGTACGGCGAGGACCAGCTCACGCAGAAGCTCACGACCGAGTTCACCGCCGGAAGCTCGGACGTAGATGCGTTCATGCAGCGCCCCCTACAGGAGGCCAAGCTGTTCGCGCAGAGCGGCTACTACCAGGATCTGAACAAGTACGCGAAGGACGCGGCAAAGACCCCAGCTGACTTCGACTTGGGCGACTTCTCCAAGGCGTCGCTCGAGACCGAGGCGGTCGGCGACACGCTCACGGGCATGCCGATCGTGGTCGAGGCCGAGGTCCTGTACTACCGCAAGGACCTGCTCCAGAGCGCCGGCATCAGCGTGCCCAAGACCCTCGACGAGCTGAAGTCCGCGGCCGCGAAGCTCACCGACAAGGGCAAGGAGCAGTATGGCTTCGTCGCGCGCGGCCAGCGCAGCCCTGCGGTGACCCAGTTCTCGAGCTTCCTGTACAGCTTCGGCGGCGACTGGTTCGACCTAAAGTCGAAGAAGGCGACGCTCGACACGCCGGAGGCGCTCCAGGCGTTCAACTTCTACGGCGACCTTCTCAAGAACTACGGCCCTCCCGGCACGCTCAACATGTCGTTCCCTCAGGCGAGCGCGATCTTCGCGCAGGGCAAGGTCGCGATGTACACCGACGCCAACTCGATCTACCAGAACATGCTCGATCCCACGAAGTCGCAGGTCGCCGACAAGACCGGCATCGCGCCGTTCCCGGCTGGACCGAAGGGAGCGAACATGTACAACGTCACGTCGTGGGGTCTTTCGATGTCGGCCAAGTCCGATAAGAAGGACGCCACCTGGGCGTTCATCAAGTGGGCGACCAGCAAGGAGATCGTCACGAAGACGCAGTCCACGGGTGCCGTGCCGGGTGCGCGGAAGAGCGTCTTCGAGACGACCGAGGGGAAGTCCAAGTTCCCCGCCGACTGGAGCACTGCCCAGAACGCGTCGGCCAACGGGCGCGGTTATGACCGGCCCCTGGTGGTCCAGGTGCAGAAGGCGCGCGACATCATCGGGACCGTGATCACGACCGCCATCGAGGGCGGGAATGTCCAAGGCGTCGCGAAGCAGGCGCAGTCCGACTTCCAAGCGCTCCTCGACAGCGAGAAGTAGCTCCGAGTGGGCAGCGTCGCGCGTCCCGCCGCGGCCACGCCGCCGCGGCGGTCGCGCGCGGCGGCATCGGCGGGGTTCATCGACCGGAACGCGAAGTGGCTCTTCCCGCTGCCCGCGCTGGCCTTCGTAGCGCTCCTCATGGTGTTCCCGATCCTTTACACCGCCTACAACAGCCTCACGGGGTGGGATCTCGGCACCGGCAAACCGGCGACGTTCATCGGTCTCGGGAATTACGCGACGCTCGCCGGCGATGGACGTTTTCTCGCGGCCGTGGGTCGGACCTTCGTCTTCACCGCGCTCGCCGTGGGCGTGGAGGTCGTGCTCGGCATCGCGATCGCGCTGCTGCTCCACCGCGAGTTCCGCGGCCGCCGCCTCCTGACCTCGATCCTCCTCCTGCCCATGATGGCGACCCCCGTCGCGATAGCGATGGTGTGGTTGCTGATGTACGAGCCGACCGCCGGCATCGTGAACTTCCTTTTGCGGCAGGCGCATCTTCCGACCCCGCTGTGGATCGCGGGGCCGGACTCGGTGATCCCCGCCCTCGTGCTCGTGGACGTGTGGGAATGGACGCCGATGGTGGTGCTCATCGCGCTCGCCGGCCTTGCCGGGCTCCCGAGCGATCCTTTTGAGGCCGCGCGCGTCGACGGAGCATCGGGATGGCAGGTCACCCGGCTCATAACGCTTCCGTTGCTCGTACCGACGATCGTGGTCGCCACGCTGCTGCGGCTCATCGACGCGCTAAAGACCTTCGACATCATCTACGGCATGACGGGCGGCGGGCCTGGCTTCGCGTCGGAGACGCTGAACATCTTCACCTACCAGCAGGCCTTCCAGTACTTCAGCTTCGGCTACGCCGCGTCGGTACTCATCGTCTTCTTCGCGATCGTGCTCGGCGTGAGCCTCCTGTTCACCAGCCTGCGCCGCGATCCCGCGCGGCCGGTCGACGAGCAGCGCCCCGTGGTGGTGGAGCAGCCGAGTGGCGTCTAGGACGATGACGGCGCGCCGCGCCGCCCCGGTCGGCCGGCGAGACCTCGGCACGATCGCCGGACGATTCGCCTACCCGCTGGCGATCGTGCTCGTGTTCGTCTTCTTCCTCGCGCCGTTCTTCTGGATGATCCTCAACTCGTTCAAGACGCCGATCGAGGTCATCTCACTGCCGCCGAAGCTGGTGTTCCAGCCGACGCTCGCGAACTACGAGAACGTCTTCGCGAGCCAGCAGTTCGGCCGCTACCTCGTCAACAGCCTGGTGATCGGAGTCGGGTCGGTCGGGCTCGGGCTGGTGCTCGGCGTCCCCGCGGCCTTCGCGATCGCCAGGTGGGACCAGCGGCGCCTCGCCACGGGCATCCTGCTCGCCCGGATCGTCCCCGGGATCACGTTCCTCGTGCCGCTCTTCATCGTCTTCCGCCAGTTGAGGCTCGTCGACACCTACGCGTCGTTGATCCTCGCCCACACCCTCGTCGGGCTGCCGTTCATCGTGACCGTCATGGTCCCGTTCTTCAACGCGATCCCCCGGGAGCTGGAGGAGGCGGCACGCGTCGACGGGGCCTCGCTGCTCCAGACACTGCGGATGGTGATCCTGCCGATCAGCGGCCCGGGGATCGTGACCGCCTCGATCCTGGCGTTCGTTTTCAGCTGGAACAACTTCATGTTCTCCGTCGTACTGGCGACGAACCGCACGAAGACGCTGCCCGTCGCCGTCTATAACTTCATCTCCTACGCGCAGATCGACTGGGGAGGCCTCATGGCGGCCGCGGTCGTGATCACGATCCCCGTCCTGATCCTCGCCCTGCTCACGCAGCGCTACATCGTGCGCGGGCTCACCGCGGGAGCCGTCAAGGGGTAGCGCCACGGTCCGCTGCTCGCCGAAGGGACCCGGCGCCGGTGCGGTGTCCGGCCGGCGACGAGGACGGCGGAGCGCGGACATGCGGAAGTGCCCTTGGCCGGCGGCTCTGCGTGGATGGTCTCAGCCGTGAATCGATGCCGGTCATGACGTAACGACGCTCGATCCGCGCCGCGGGAGCTACTCGAACGGCGAGAGGATGTTCCCCGCCGTATCGAACTCGAGCGGAGCAGGGTCACCCAGAACGACGTCGTCGCGTCCATGCAACAACGGGGCGCAGGCCTCCGAGACCCGGAGCGACGCCAACTCGAGCGTGTCACGTACGTGCACGATGCGCGGGCCGTCCGGGCGCGCCGGAAGGATGGAAAGCGCGAGGCGCAGCGACTCCTGGTCGTTCTTGGTGACGATCGGCCACTTCGCGTTCTCGGGCGACCGTGCCGTCAGCGCGTTCAGCGCCGTCACCTCCATGTTCACCTTGCGGGCGAACCGCTCCGAGACGAAGTCGACGAGTCCCATCCCGACCGCGTTGCCGTCGCTCTCGTCGGCAAGGTCGCGCACGATGATGCGACGGACGATGGGCATCTCCGGCTGCCACGCCTGGCCCTGCACGTACCCATAGACGCTGCGCCCAATGACGTTGGTGTCGAGACCGGCGCCCGAGATGTTCTTGCCCATCCGATCGCAGATCAGCACGTCCACGTCGTCGAGCGGGAGCCTCCCCATCAGCCGGCGCGCCTCCGCGAGGAGCGCCCTCTCGCGCTCGAAGAGCTCGTCTGGGCGCATGGCCTCGATCAGCGCCGTCTCGTGGTAGGCGTTCTCGACGATGGCGATCCCGCCGAGGATCCTCCCCGTCTCGATGATGCGGCCGGCCGCGCTGCGGATCGCCGCGCCGAGGCCGATGCCGAACACGTGCGAGTGGCACTCCTGCGCGCCGTCGAGCTTGCCGAGCCCGATGGCGCACATCTTCGCGAGCCCGCTCTCGAGCTCCCCCTTGAAGTCGGTGTGCGGCTTCACGCGGTTCAGGAGCAGCACAGCGTCCGCATCCCAGCCGGTGCGCGCGATGAAGGCATTCACTCCCTCGGAGGTGCGGCCGAGTGGCCGTGTGGCCATGTCGGCGCGGATCTCCACCCCCAGCGACTCTTCGGTGATCCCGTAATGCGCGAGCAGGTGGCGCTGTCCGTCCGAGGTCGCCCCGCCGTGACTTCCCATCGCGGGGATTACGAACGGCCGCAGGCCGCGGCGCTTCAGACCACCGACGGTCGCCTGGGCGATCGCGGCGATGCCCGATATGCCGCGACTCCCCACGGTCACCCCGACCTGCGCGCCCTGCGGCAGATCGCGCGAAGCGAGGAGCGCGGCGACGGCCTCATCGATGGCGACCGCGACGTCCGCGACGCGAGGGCGCCGAAAGCGGATCTCCGCCGGCACGAATCGCGGCAGCGCCGCGCGCTCGGCAGCCGCGAACCCTCGAAGGGGATCGGACTCCATCGCCGCACTGTACCCGCCGAACGCGGTCACACCGGCCGCGATAATCGTGGCGTGGCCGCCGCCCCCGCTCGGGCCGGCCGGCGTTCCCCGCCGGCTCCATTCGTCCTCGCCTTGGACGTTGGCAGCTCCTCGGCGCGTGCGATCGTCTTCGATGCGGCGGGCGACGCCGTACGCGGCGCCGGCGCGACCGTCCCTTACCGATTCGACGGCGGACAGGCCGGCGCTGCGACGTTCGACGCCGACCGGCTCGTCGACGCGGTGGGGGAGTGCGTCGACGAAGCGATCGCGCGCTGCCGAGCGGGCGCGCCGGACATCGCCGCCGTAGGCGTCTCGGCCTTTTGGCACAGCGTCATGGGCCTCGACGCGAGCGACCTCCCCACGACGCAGGTGCTCACGTGGGCCGACACGCGAGCCCGCGATGCCGCACGCGCGCTCGCCGCCGAACTCGATGGAGAGGCGGTGCGCGTGCGCACGGGGTGCTATCTACACGCCTCATATCCGCCGGCGAAGCTTCGGTGGATGCGCGACGCCGAGCCCGAGGTCTTCTCGCGGACGGTGCGGTGGTGCTCGTTCGCCGAATACCTCGCGCTGCGGCTGACGGGCGAGTCGCGCTGCGCGCACGGGATGGCCTCGGCCTCCGGCCTGTACGACCAGGCGCGCAAGGCGTGGGATCCATCGATGCTCGACGCGCTCGGGCTGGCGCAAGAGGCGCTGTTCCCGATCTCCGACGAGGCGCTGGTTCTGACGTCTTCCGCGGCGCGCCGCTGGCCCGCGCTCCGGCGGGCCATGGTGCTTCCGGCGATAGGCGACGGCGCCCTCGCGAATGTCGGGTCGGGGTGCGTCACCGACGGCCGGGCCGCGCTGTCGCTCGGCACGTCGGGCGCCGTGCGCGTGTGCTCGCCCGGGGACGGCGCGATCGTGCCGCCCGGACTCTGGCAGTACCGCCTCGACGAGCGCCATATCGTGGTCGGCGGCGCTGTGAGCAACGGCGGCAATGTGATCGACTGGGCCGAGAGCACCTTCACGAACGGTGGAGCGTGGTCCGGTGACCTTTCCTCGCGCGACGCCCCAACGCGGACGGCGGATCCTTCCTCGGCGGTCCTGATAACGGCAGTGCCGCTCCTATCGGGGGAGCGCAGCCTGCGCTGGGACGATCGCGCCACGGGCGTGATCGGCGGGCTGCGGCGCGCGCACACCGCGCGGGATATCTCGGAGGCGCTCGTCGTCGGGATGTGTCTGCGGCTCGCGCGGGTGGCCAGCGCGGTCCTTGCGGCGCGCCCCGGTGTCGCCGAGATCATCTCGTCGGGCGGGGTCCTGCGCGCGCGACCGGACCTCGCCCAGGTACTCGCCGACGCAGTCGGACGACCGGTCGCCCTCGCTGCCGAGGCCGAAGCGTCGGCGCGAGGCGCGGCCCTGGTCGCCCTCCATCGCATCGGCGCGCGGAGATCGCTCGACGCGCCCGTGCGGATCGCCCAGCGCCTGGTCCCGGACGCGGAGCGCGGCGAGCGGTATCGCGAGCACGCCAGCA
>JBBPYG010000056.1:0-21072 GCA_038200085.1 Candidatus Limnocylindria bacterium
ATCCCCGTTGGCAACTCGTTCATCTACGTCGAGCCGCTGTTCGTCCAGGCGAGCCAGGCGCGGCTCCCCGAGCTGCAGCGAGTGCTCCTGGCGACGCAGGACCGCGTGGTGATGGCCGAGTCGTTCGACAAGGCGCTCGGGCAGCTCTTCGCCGTCGCCGCGTCTCCGAGCCCGTCTCCGTCCACGCAGCCGACCCCCGCGCCCTCCGGCTCGGCGCGCCCGTCGCCGAGCGGATCCCCGGCCGCGGCGACCGTCGCCTCACTGGTGCGGTCGGCGTCCGATCATTACCAGCGCGCGCAGGACGCGCTGCGCGCCGGCGACTTCGCGACGTACGGGACCGAGATCCGCTCGCTCGAGGACGACCTCGCGAGGCTGCGAGCGCTCACCGGCCAGTAGCGGTGCGCGCCGAGAGGAGTGCGCAGCTCCTCCTCTTCGCGGTCCTCGCCGGGGTCTTGTGGTCCGTCGGCGCCATCGACCTCAACCGGCCGCAGGAGGACCGCGTCGCGCTCCTGGTCATCGGTGGCGTCCTGGGCTGGGCGGTGCTTCGCGGCCTGCCCACCGGTCCGCTCGTCGGGAGCTACGCCGTGCTCATCGCGGCGGCGGAACGCCTCGGGCGCGAGCCTCTGGTCGGCGCCAGCGACGTGATCCCCGCGACCGCCGAGGCCATCGGCACGCTGCTGCGCGGAGAGAACCCGTACACGCACGTGATGCAGGTCACGATCCCGGTCGGCTCGCCGCTCGTGTATCCCCCGGGCGAGTTCCTCTTCTACACGCCGACGTTCCTCCTCGGAGGCGACATCAGCAGGGTGGAGACGTGGACGGGGATCCTCACCGTCGCCGTCCTCGCGCTCGCGGGATTCCGCGTGGGGCACGGCGCGGCGGCGCTGCCGGCGATGTTGTACGCGACCTGGGGCATCGCCGCCTTCCGGACCGTGGACGGCGGGAACGACGTGAGCGCCGCCTTCCTCGTCGTCGTCGCGCTTGTCGCGCTGGCGTTCGCCTCGTCGTCGGACCGCGCCACGCGTGCCGGCGCCTTCGCATTGTCCGCCCTCGCCCTCGGCTGGGCCCTCGCTTTCAAGCAGTTCGCCGTGCTCGTGTTCCCACTCGTGCTGCGCCACCTCGCCGTTTCCGGCGCGCCGTGGAAGCGGTACGGGGCGGCGGCGGCCGCCGTGGCGGCGGCCTTCATCGTCCCCTTCCTGCTATGGGCGCCCGGTCCCTTCCTCGCGCAGCAGGTCCAGGCGCTGACGTTCCACGACACGGTGTGGGGCGCCAACCTGCCCCATCTCCTGTCGCGGTCGATCGACGTCGCGCCGCTTCTTCCCGCGTTCTTCCTCCTCGAGATCGGGCTCACCGCCGCCGCTCTGACCATGGCGATCCTTGCGCCGGACCCCTCACTCGGCCGCGCGGCGATATACGCGGCTGGTGTCGTGTCGCTGCCCCTGTTGCTCGCGCGCTGGACCACGCAGTCGTACTACGTGTACGCGGCGACGATCGCAGCCGCGGGGATCGCGCTCCTGGGCGTGCGCGTCGGCGAGCGTCGTGCCGCGCACGGGGCGATCGATCGGGTCCGCGCGCGCGACACCGGGCAACAGAACAACTAACCTCTTCCCCGAGTGAGTCATACGGTCGTGCTCGGGGGAGGCATCTGCGGCCTCGCTGCCGGCTTCCAGCTCGCCGAACACGGCGAGCAGGTCACCCTTCTCGAGGCGCAGGATTTCCTCGGCGGTCTCGCGACGACGTTGTACGGCAGGACCGGCGCGGGCTTCGACTTCGGGCCGCACGCCTATCACGCACGCAACCAGCGCGTCCTCGACATGTTCAAGGAGATCGCGTACGACGGCTTCCCCGCGCGGGCGAAGAACGTGCGCATCAAGTTCCGCGGGAAGTACTACAAGTACCCGCTCGAGGCGCTCGACATCGCGAAAAGCATGTCGCCCGTGCTCGCCGCGCGCGCGTTCCTCGACTATGTGCTCGAGAGCATCCGCCGCAAGATCGCGCCGCGGAAGCTCGTATCGGCGGAGGACTGGGTGACGCAGGCCATGGGCCGCACGCTGTACGGCCTGTTCTTCGGCCCTTACACCACGAAGGTCTGGGGCATGCCGCCGTCGCAGCTCGCGGCCTCGTTCGCGCAGCACCGCATCCCTCACATCTCGCTGATGAAGGTGATCGTGTCCTCGCTGCGCAAGGGCTACGCCAAGAGGACGGGCACGGAGCACCGCTACGCTCCCCTGGTCATCGAGCTCTACTACCCGCCGAAGGGCGCGGGCCTCATCTCGCAGCGCATGGCGGCGCGCATCTGCAACGCGGGGAAGAACAATCGCGTCCTCACCCACTCCCTCGTCACTGGGCTGGACGTCGAGGGTGACCGCGTCGTCGGCGCGCGCTATCGGGAGGTCCCGCCCACGAACCTGGACGGGCAGCTGTGCATGCTCTCATCGGGGACCGAGCCGGGCGTCGCTCCATGGGGCCCCGCCGCGGGGCCGGAGCACCGCGTCTCGTGCGACCGCGTGGTCAACACCGTCCCGCTGCCGGCGCTGGTCGAGCTGCTCGGCGACGCGGTGTCGCCGGACGCCAGGGCGGCTGCGCGCTACCTGCGCTTCCGAGCGCTCACGATCGTCGGGCTGCGCTGCAGGCGGCCGCAGGCGCTCCCGGCGCAGTCGATCTACTTCACGAACAAGACCTTCAACCGCCTCTCCGAAACGCGCAACTACGGCGGCTCTGAGATCTGCGGGCCCGATGAGACGGTGCTCCTCTGCGACATCACCTGCGACGTGGGCGACGCGATCTGGAACGCCTCCGCCGAAGACCTGGGCCGCCGCTGCGCCCGGGAGCTCGCCGAAGAGGGTTTCATCCGCGAGGACGAGCTCGAGGAATCGGTCGTGCTGCGCTCGACGTTCGGCTACCCCGTGTACATGGTCGGCTACGAGGCGGCGATCGATACGCTCATGAAGGAGCTCATGCGGTTCGAGAACCTCGTGACCGGCGGGCGTCAGGGCCTCTACAAGTACGTCGATATGGACATCGCGTCGGAGATGGGCCTTTCGATGGCCGACCACTTCATATCCGGCCGCACCAAGCGCGAGGCCATCGGCCAGGTCCCCTACGAGGATCGCACGTTCGCGTGAGTGGTCCTCGCGCCGCAGGCCGGACCGCGGACGAGGACATCGAGGTCGGCGTGATCGGCGCGGGATACTGGGGCCCGAACCTGGTGCGCAACTTCAGCGAGGCCCCCGGCGCGAACGTCCGCGCGGTCGCGGACCTGTCCCCCGAACGGCTCGGCGCCATCCGCAAGCGCTTTCCGGCGGTACGCGTGACGACCGATCATCGCGACCTTCTCGACGATCCAAAGATCGACGCGATCTGCATCGTGACGCCCATCGCGACGCACCGATCCCTCGCGGCCGAGGCCTTCGCCGCCGGCAAGCACGTGTTCGTGGAGAAGCCTCTCGCGGGCACCGTCGCCGACGCTGAGGCGATCGTACTGGCGGGCGCCGAGGCCGGCCTGACGCTCATGGTCGGGCACACCTTCGTCTACAACCCGGCCGTGACGATCGTGCGCGGCCTTATCGAACGCGACGAGCTGGGCGACATCCAGTACATCGACAGCCAGCGCGTGAACCTGGGTCTTCACCAGTTCGATTTCAACGTGCTGTGGGACCTGGGTCCCCACGACGTCTCGATCACCCTGTATTGGCTCGACGAGGAGCCCGAGTGGGTGCAGTGCATCGGCGCGTGCTACATCCAGCCCGGGATCGAGGACGTCGTGTTCCTGACGATGGGCTTCGCCTCCGGCGCCGTCGCGCACGCGCATCTCTCCTGGCTTGCTCCGAGCAAGCTGCGCACGATGACCGTCATCGGCTCGCGCAAGATGGCGGTGTACGACGATGGCCACCCGGCGGAGAAGGTCAAGCTCTACGACCACGGGGTCGTCGCCTTATCCGCCGAGGAGCTGCGGCGCTCGTACCGGGCGGGGGACATCCACAGCCCGCGCATCCCCGTGACGGAGGCGCTCCAGCTCGAGGTGCGCCATTTCATCGAGACGATCCGGTCGGGCGAGCCGCCGCGCAGCGACGGCGAGGCCGGGCTCCGGGTGGTGCGGGTCCTCGAGGCGGGGATGCGGTCGCTGGGCAGCGGCGGCGCGCGGGTCGCGTACCGCCCGGAGGCCGTTCCGGCGTGACCTCGCTCGGGACGAGCGTCCATCCCACGGCCGTCGTCGCCCCGAACGTCGATCTCGGTCTCGGGTCGATCGTGGGGGAGTACGTCGTGCTCGGCCGCCCCCCGCGCCGAGCGCGCGAGGGGGAGCTGCCGCTGGTCATCGGTCCGGGTGCGGAGATCAGGCCGTTCACCACTATCTACGCGGGCACCACGATCGGCGCACGCCTGCAGACCGGGCAGGGGGCGTCGATCCGCGAGGACAACGTCATCGGCGACGACGTCTCGGTGGGAACCCACGCGAGCGTGGAGTTCGGGAACCGCATCGGCTCGCGCGTGCGCATCCACACTGGGTGCTTCCTCGAGCTCGTCACGATCGAGGACGAGGTCTTTCTCGGTCCGCACGTCGTCTTCACCGATGACCCGCACCCCCAGTGCCCGGCGTACCTGGACTGCGTGAAGGGCGCGACGGTGCGGCGGCGGGCGCGCATCGGCGCCAACAGCACGATCCTGCCTGGCATCGACATCGGCGAGGACTGCCTGGTTGGGGCCGGAAGCGTCGTGCGCGACACCGTGGAGGCGCGCAGCGTCGTGGCCGGCAACCCCGCGATACTGGTGAAGGGCGACATCCGGGATTTGGCGTGCTTCGCGGGGATCTTCCCGCATGCGTACTCGTGGCTCGATCCCGCTTCGCTGGCGGCGCCGGCCCGCCCGCACGGGAGCCCGCCGAGCGCCGCGTCCGACGACTTGGAGGAGTAGAGATGGCCGTCGCGACGAACATCGACATACCGCTGGTCGACCTGCGCGCCCAGTACGCGACGATCCGGGACGAGGTGCGGGCGGCGATCGACGAGGTCCTCGAGGGGATGCAGCTCACCATCGGTCCGAACGTGCGCGCCTTCGACGAGGAGTTCGCCGCGTACTGCGCGACGAGGCACGCCATCGGCGTCGGTTCGGGGACGGACGCGCTCCAGCTCGCGATCCGGGCGTGCGGCGTGTCGGGCGGGGACGAAGTGATCACCGTCTCGCATTCGTTCTTCGCCACCGTCGAGGCGATCCTGTACGCGAACGCGCGGCCGATCCTCGTCGACGTGGACGAGCGCACGATGCTCATGGATCCCGCCGCCGTGGCCGACGCGATGACGCCGCGGACCAAAGCCATCGTCCCGGTCCACCTGTACGGACGGACCGTGGATCTCGCGCCCCTGCGCCGCATCGCGCAGGACCGGGGCATCGCGATCATCGAGGACGCCGCGCAGGCCCACGGCGCGCTGCTCGACGACGGCCGCAAGGCGGGTTCCGGGGGGCGCGCCGGGTGCTTCTCGTTCTATTGCAGCAAGAACCTGGGTGCGTACGGCGAGGCCGGCAGCATCACGACGGACGACGACACGCTGGCCGAGGAGCTGCGCGCGCTCCGCGAGCACGGACAGTCGACGCGCTACTACCACCCGGTGGTGGGATACAACGCGCGCCTCGACGAGATCCAGGCGGCGATCCTCCGCGTCAAGCTCCCACGGCTCGAAGGTTGGAACGATCGGCGGCGCCAGATCGCACGCGCGTACACCGAACAGCTCGCGGACTCCGGCGTGACGACACCCGAGCTGCCAGAGGAGCCCCGGCGGCACGTCTTCTACGTGTACCCGATCCGCGTCCCGGCGAAAAAGCGCGACGCCTTGCGCGCGCATCTCGCGGATATCGGCATCGGCACGCAGATCCACTACCCGGTGCCTATCCACCTCCAGCAGTCCGCGGAGTTCCTCGGCTACCGCAAGGGCGACCTGCCCGTGACCGAGCGCATCGCGAGCGAGGTGCTCTCGATCCCGATGTACGCGGAGCTGAGCGACGACAGCGTGTCGCGGGTCGCGGACGCCATCCGCCAGTTCATGAAGCGTTGAGCGAGGAGGCCGGCCGCGTGGTGAAGGCGGTCCACGGCGTGCGGACCGTCGTCGCCGATCCCGCGGACGAGACGGCGGAGGCGGCGCGGCTGCGCGAGAGCGAGACCGGCGAGGCGCTCATCGAGCGGTACGCGGCCGCCACCTACACCGACAGCCCCGCCGGCGCCAGGGCGCGCCGGGTCGCGCTGCGCGCGCTGTGCCGGTCGTTCGGCGATGGCGTGCGCGTGGGGGTCGGGGTCCTCGTGCTGCATCCCCAGACGTTCGAGATCGGCGACGCGGTGTTCATCGGCAACCAGAGCTTCCTCCAGGGCCGGCACGACGGGCGGTGCGTCATCGGCGCCCACACGTGGATCGGTCCGCAGTCGTACTTCGATTGCCGCGACATGCACCTCGGCGCGTACGTGGGCTGGGGGCCCGGGGCAAAGATCCTCGGGAGCGAGCACACGGGCGACCCCGTGGACGTGCCGATCATCCAGACGGACCTGGTCATCAAGCCGGTGCGGGTCGGTGACGGCGCTGATATCGGCGTGAACGCGGTCTTGCTGCCCGGCGTGACCGTGGGTGAGGGCGCGATCGTCGGAGCCGGCGCGGTCGTGACGCGCGACGTCGCGCCGTTCACGATCGTGGCTGGGGTGCCGGCCCGCGTCATCCGCTCGCGCAAGGAGACGTTCGTCTGACCGCGCTCGACGGCGCCCGCGTCGTGGTCACCGGCGGCGCGGGCAACGTCGGGTCGCACATCGTCGACGCGGCCATCATCGCGGGTGCGCGGGAGGTGCTCGCGATCGACGCGCTCGTCCGCGGGGTCCCAGAGAACCTCGCGGGCGCCATCGCCACGGGGAAGGCGCGCCTCGCCGAGATGGACATCCGCGACCGTGCCGCGGTAACGGCGGCCATCGACGGCGCCGACGTCGTCTTCCATCAGGCGGCGCTGCGCTGGACCCGCTGCCAGGAGGCGCCGCGCGATTGCCAGGAGGTCATGGTCGAGGGCACCTACAACGTCCTCGAGGCCGCGGCCGCAGCCAAGGTCTCGCGGCTCGTGCTCGCGTCCAGCGCGGTCGTCTACGGCGAGCCACGACATCTGCCTCTGGACGAGGACCACGTGCTCGCGGGCACGCAGGTGTACGCCGCTGCGAAGGTCGCCAACGAGCAGATGGCGCGCGCCTTCGCGCACCTGCACGCCGTGCCGACGGTGACGCTCCGCTACTTCAACATCTACGGTCCCCGCATGGACATCCGTTCGCGCTTCGTCGAGGTGATGGTCCGGTGGCTCGACCTCATCGACAGCGGAAAGCCGCTCACGCTATTCGGTGACGGTTCGGCGTCGGCCGACTTCGTCTACGTGTCCGATGTCGCGCGCGCGAACGTGCTCGCGTGCGAGGTGGCGGTCGCCGACGCGGTCGTTAACGTGTGCAGCGGCAGCGAGACGCGCATGCGCGACCTCGCCGAATTGTTGTTGCGGATCACCGGCAGCCGCGCCGGGATGGAATTCAGGGAGCAGCCGGCGGGCGCCCTCCCTGCGCGCCGCTTCGGCGATCCACGCCGAGCGCAGGACGTCCTCGGTTTCCGCGCCCAGACGGAGCTCGAGGACGGCGTTCGCCGGCTCATCAAATGGCGCCGCACCGCGCTCGCCGCGTGACCCGTTATGCGGGCCCCTTCGGCCCGCCACCCGCGATGGGGTCCTCCGGCCCTCCAACCCCGCGGTGGCCGGCCACCGGCGATGGGGGTTCTCCGGCCCCACTGCCCCCGAGCGAATGGCCCCTACCCGCGGCAGGTTCGTAAGGCCCGCGACTCGGAACGCTTAGGCTCGCTGGGCTGGGTCGGCTCAGCGGACTCTCGGACTGATCGAGGCTCGGCCAGGGCTCTACGGGCCTGGACGGCGGAAAAAGAGGTAGACGTGGCGATCGAGACGCGAAAGAAGATGACGGTCCCCATTACGAAGCCTTCCCTCGGCGAGGAGGAGGCGCGGGCGCCCTTCGAGTCGATCAAGAGCGGCTGGGTGACGCAGGGCCCGAAGGTCGCCGAGTTCGAGAAGGCCGTCGCCGCCTACTGCGGCGCCAAGCACGGCGTGGCGACTACGTCATGCACGACCGGGCTGCACCTGGCGCTCGCGTCGATCGGCGTGGGTCCCGGCGACGAGGTCATCGTCCCCTCGTTCACGTTCATCGCGTCGGCGAACGCCATCCTCTACACCGGCGCGAAGGTGGTCTTCGCGGAGATCGACCCGCGCACGTACAACATCGACCCCGGCGACATCGAGCACCGCATCACCAAGCGGACGAAGGCGATCATGCCCGTCGACCAGATCGGATTGTCGTGCGATATCGACGCCGTGAATGAGATCGGCAGACGTCGCGGGATCGACGTCGTCGAGGATGCCGCGCCCGCCATCGGCGCGACCTACAAGGGCCGAAAGGTCGGCTCGAACGCCCACCAGACGGTCTTCAGCTTCCATCCGCGCAAGGTGATCACCACCGGTGAGGGCGGGATGATCACGACCGACGACGAGGAGCTCGCCGATCGCGCCCGCAGGCTCCGCGCCCATGGCATGAGCGTGTCGGACCTGGACCGGCACAAGGCCGACCGGGTGATCATCGAGGAATACAACGAGCTCGGCTTCAACTACCGCATGACCGACATCCAGGCATCGATCGGTCTCGTGCAGCTCCGGCGGCTCGATGAGTTGCTGGACGCGCGCGTGCGGCGGGCGCACCGCTACGACCGCGAGCTCGCCGAGATCCGGGGGATCGACGTCCCGTTCGTGCCGCCGTACGCGGAGCACACGTACCAGTCCTACTGCGTCCGCTTGAACGGCGAGTGCCGGCTCGACCGCGAAGTGCTGATGACGAACCTTCTCCAGCGCGGTATCGCGACGCGGCGCGGGGTCATGGCGTCGCACCTCGAGAAGACGTACGTCGATCGCAACGGGCCGCAGAGCCTGCCCGTCACCGAAGAGGCGACGCGCGTCACGATGCTCATCCCGCTGTACGCGTCGATGACCGACGACGAGCAGAGCCACGTGATCGACTCCCTCCGCGAGGAGCTCGGTCAGGCGTAGCCGGCGGTGGCCGCACCCCAGAGCGACCTGCTGGTCGTGAGCGCCGAGCCGTTCAACGCCGAGACCCGGCTCGAGCGGCAGGTGGGCTTGGTGACGCCGGTCCCCCGGCACTACGTCCGCGACCACTTCGGGCTTCCCGCACCGCCCGACCGCCTCGAGGTCGACGGGCTGGTCGAACGGCCGGTGGCCCTCACGTTGGCGGAGCTGCGCGCGATGCCCGCGCGCTCGCTCTTCGTGACGCTCGAGTGCGCGGGCAACGGGCGCTCGTACCTCGAACCTCCCGTCCCGGGCGAGCAGTGGGGCATCGGCGCGGTAGGGACCGCGGAGTGGACGGGTGTCCCGCTCGCCGCCGTGATGGAGCGGGCCGGCGTATCGCCGGAGGCTACGGAGGTGCGATTCACGGGCGCCGACCGCGGCACCGTCGCCGGCCGCGAGATCGTGTTCGAGCGATCGCTCCCGGTGGGTGAGGCGCTGCACGGCGACGCGCTGCTCGCGTACGCGATGAACGGCGAGGACCTGACCGCGCACCACGGCGCACCGCTGCGGCTCGTGGTCCCCGGCTGGTACGGCGTCGCGTCGGTGAAGTGGCTCGCGCGGATCACCGCGATCGCGACGCCGTTCGGCGGCTACTTCCAAGCCGAGCGGTACGTCATCGAGGGAGCGCCGCTGCGCCGCGTGGAGCCGCGCGCGGTGATCACGTCGCCTTCGGACGGCGCGCGGATCGCGCCTGGCGCGGTCATGGTCCGCGGCTATGCCTGGACTGGCCGTTCCGTGCTCGAGGCGGTGGAGGTCAGCAGCGATGCCGGCGCGACCTGGTCTGACGCGACGCTCGGCAGAGGCATCTCGCCGTACGCCTGGCGCGCGTGGGAATTCGCGTGGCGTCCGGCTGCGCCAGGTGACCACGCGCTGCTGGCGCGCGCCCGGGACGCGGACGGCGCGCAGCCCGCGGCCGCGCGGTGGAACGCCCTGGGATACGCGAACAACGCCTCGCGCCCGGTGCGGGTCAGCATCGCCTGACAGCGCGTCAGCGGAGGCACGCAGGCCACGTGTAGTGGATGTGGTGTTGGCCAGGCTGCGGTCGGAGCCGATCCTGGCCGAGGACGGCCACAGCGCCAGTGAGCTGTTGCGGGCTGCGGGGAGGCAGGCGCGCGACGCATCGCGCCGGATCGGTGAGATCGGGGTCGTGGACGCTCTCGTCGCTGCCGTCGCTGAACGGATCGGCGGGATCGTGTACACGGACGACCCGCGACACATGCTCTGGCTCGTCGCGGCGGGGGCTCGCATCACGCCCCAGAGAACGCCATTCTGACGAATGCGCGCCGGTCTGGCGACGCTTCGCGACGCGTGCCCGCCCGTACTGTACGGACGTGCGGGTGGTGTTCGACGCGCGTCACCTTCAGACGCAGAGCCGCTCACGCGGGATCGGCCGTTACTCGCGCAACCTGCTCGCCGCATTCGCGCGGCAGGGCGCGACGGACATCGATTGGACCCTGCTCCGGCTCGCGAACTTCCCGCCCCCGGGCCACGTCGACGCGCCACCGCATCGTGACCGTCGCACCTTTCGGCTCCGTCGCCCCGAGCTGTCGATGCTCGCGCTCGATCCCTTCCTGCTCTCGGCGGAGCTGCTCGGCACCGGCGCCCAAATCTTCCACTCGGTGCAGCTAGGCCTGCCTCTGGCGCGCTGGAAGACGCGCGCGGTGCTCACGATCCACGACCTCGCTCCGATGCACTGGCCCGAGCACTACCTGCGGCTGCCGCACGCGCGGGTCGGGCACGTGTGGCAGTACGCGCTCGCGCGCTTCGCCGACGCGATCATCGCCGTCTCGGCGCACACCAAATCCGATGTCGTCGCACGGCTCGGGATCCCGGAAGAGCGCGTGCACGTCATCGCCGAGGCCGTGGACGCGGACTTCCGCCCGCCCGGCCGCGAGGCCGGACGCGGCGTCGCGCGCGAGCGGTTCGGCGTGGAGGGCCGCTACGTCGTGTACGTCGGGCAGTTCGACCCGCGCAAGAACATGGACGAGCTCCTGCGCGCGTTCGGCGCGGCCGCCGCCACCGAGCCCGATCTGCGCCTCGTGATCGTGGGCCGGCTCGGTAAGCTCGCGTCGTTCCTGCGCCAGGCGCTGGAGCGCACGCGGGCTCCGCGCGAACGCATCGTCGTGACGGACGAGGTGGACGAGGCGACGCTGGCCGCGCTCTACGCGGGTGCGGAGTGCCTCCTCCACGCCGCGCTGCTGGAAGGCTTCGGGCTCACCCCGCTCGAGTCCCTCGCCGCCGGAACGCCCGTCGTGGGCTACCGCGCGGGCGCGGTCGCCGAGGTCGTCGGAGACGCGGGGCTGCTCGTGGAACCGGCCACGCCCGGAGCGCTCGCCGACGCTCTGGTCGCGTTCCTCGCCGACCCCGCGCTTGCCGATCGCCTTCGCGCACGCGCTGCCTCTCGGGCGGCGCTCTTCTCATGGGATCGCGCGGCGGCGCGCACGCTGGACGTGTATCGCGCGGTCGGGTGAGCGTCGCGGTCGCGTGAGCCAAGGCGCGGTCACATCCGTGGTCGTGTGCCGAAGCGAGGCGTCTCGCTGCGGCGTGGATCGAGAACCCGTCATGTCACACGCCGCTGGCCTCTCTACGCGGCCCAGCCGCGCGATGCGGACGGCATTCGGCCTCGCGGTGGCCGCCTGCCTCGCGCTGACCGCCTGCACCGCCGCGCCGCCCATCGCCGCGCCGACGGCGACGCCGTTCACCGCGCCGCCCACGGTCACGCCCTCGCCGTCGCCCACGCTGCCACCGGCGGCGACCGCGTTCCTCGGACTCCTCGCGGACCGCGACGCCGCCCAGCGCTCGGGGGACCCCTCGCGCATGAACGCGCTGATCGCGCCGGACGCGCCGCAGGATTTCCGCGACCGCGAGCTCGCGGTCGCCGTCGTGATCTCGAAGCAGCACGTCGCCGCGCCCGAGCGCCGCTTCCAGGCCCTCTCCGCGGCCGGCCAGCTGGCGGAGCTCGACGTCACGGAGCTCGACGACCAGGGCCGCATCCGCCCGATCCGCTATTTCGCCGCTACGGTCGAAGGGCGGCTTCTGCTGACCGAGCCCGCCGCCGCCTCGCTCGGCCAGGTCACCGTCGCGCCGAGCGAGCACTTCGATATCCGGGCGTACCCGCTCGACGAACGGCAGGCGGCCGCCGCGTCCGCGCTCCTCGAGGACGCGCTCACCCGTCTGGTCGCACGACTCGGGGAGCCGTACCGGCCGGCGGCGCGCATCGTCGTCCACTGCGATCCCGTGGCCGGTCGCGGCGTGGCGCCGCTCGCGTCGGCGTACGTCACCTCGCCTGAGATCCACTTCCTCACCTCGTCGTCGATGATCGTCTCGACCGGTGCCGGCTCGGACTGGTCGCGCATCGTGGTGACGCACGAGTTGTCCCACGTCCTGCTTTTCATGCGCGGCAACGGGCCCTTCGTGCTCGTCGAGGGCATACCGCTGTGGCTCACGGACGACCGCCGCCAGGCGCAGCTGGACCGCATCGTCGCAGCGGGTGGCGTCTGGGACCTCGACCACCTCGTCCGCGGGCCGGCGGACGCGAACGAATTCTTCGCGGCGTACGCGCAGGCGTCGTCGTTCGTCCGGTTCGTCGCCGCGACGTATGGGCCGCGCGCTCCGATCGACGTGTGGGAGCTCGGCACGAGCGCGCCGTTCACCGAGACGTTCGCCCGCGGCGCGGGCGTGCCCCTCGCCGACGCGTACGCGGCCTGGCGCGCGTCCCTCGCGCGCTAACATTGAGTCGTCTTTGGCACGCCGCATCCCGCTCCCCCGACTGACCCGGCAGCAGCGCAGCGCTCGCTGGCAACGGGAACGCCGTCAGCAGACGATCATCGTGATCGCCTTCTCGGCGATCCTGTTCTTTTCCGTGAGCCTCGTGGCCTGGGCGGCCGCGACCAACTACTACAAAGACAACCTGACGCCGGCCGCCCGCGTTGACGGCCGCGTCGTCCCGATGCGCGACTACAAGCGTGAGCTGAAGTACCAGCTCACGAAGTTCTACGTCGACTTCGGGGTCCCCGTGGGGTCCGAGAACGATCCGCAGATAGCGCAGCAGAAGGCCCAGTACGACGGTGTCGCGCTCGAGGCCGTCGTCTCCCACGTCCTCCTCGACCGCGCGGCGAGGGCCGAGGGCGTCATCGTGAGCACGGAGGCGGTCGACGAGCGTTTCACTCGCGATCTCACGCAGTTCCGCACGCGGCACGTGCTCGTGATCCCGGCCAAGGACGCGACGGACGCGGACGCGGCTGACAAGGCCGCGCTGGCCAAGGCGCAGGACGTCGCGAGGCAGCTCCAAGCGGCGCCGATGGACCAAGACCTCTGGAACAGGCTCGCCAAGGAGAGCTCGGACGATCCGGGCTCGAAGGACCAGGGCGGCGAGCTCGGCTTCGCCGGCCACGGGCAGTTCGTGAAGGAGTTCGAGGACGGCGTGAACGCGCTCGCCATCGGCCAGGTCTCCGACCCGGTGAAGTCGCAGTTCGGATACCACGTCATCCAGCTCGAGGAGAAGCGCGCGCCTGAGCGAAGCGACCTGTTCGCGCGGCTCCGCACGGCCGGTTTCGGCATCGGCGACGTTAAGGCCCACGTCCGGGACGAGCTTCTCCAGGACGAATTCACGAAGCGGGCGCAGGATGCCGCGATCGCGTCGCCGACCGTGCAGGTCCACGTGGCGCAGATCGTCGTCAATACTCCGCCGCCGTCGCCGCAGGATTTCACCACCTTCAGCAACGCGCTGAAGAAGCTGTCCACCGTCAACGCGGAGCTCGAGAAGGGCACCGACTTCGCCGAGGTCGCGAAGCAGTACTCCGACGATGCGACGACCAAGGAGACCGGCGGCGACCTCGGCTGGCTGGCCCACGGGATGCTCACGGACCTCGCGGCCGAGAAGGAGCTCTTCACGCTGGAGCCGGGCCAGCGAGGGCCGCAGCACTCCAGCCGCACGCAGACCACCATCTACAAGGTGCTCGAGAAGGACCCGGCGCGCGCGATCGACGATGCCCAGAAGCAGAAGATCAAGAACAACGCGTACGCGTACTGGCTCGAGAAGCAGAAGCTCGACCACGGCGTCCAGAAGCTGGTCCCCGGTCTCGAGTTCGGTTGAGACCGGGCCGCCGGCCGGTGCCGGCGACGCCGTCGAACGTCTCGCCGCAGTGGCCGCGCGGCTGCGCGCGCCCGACGGCTGCCCGTGGGACCGCGAGCAGTCGCATTCGTCGCTTCGTCCGAGCCTGATCGAGGAAGCCTTCGAGGTCGCCGAGGCGATCGACAGCGGCGACATGGCGGAGCTGCTGGCCGAGCTGGGCGATCTGCTCTTCCAGGTCGTGATCCACGCGCAGCTCGCGAGCGAATCCGGCGCGTTCGACCTCGCCGCCGTCGCGACGATCGCCGCCGACAAGCTCATCCGTCGGCACCCCCACGTCTTCGCTGGCACGATGATCCCGGGCGGCGACCTGCTCGCGCAGTGGGAGCGCATCAAGCGCGACGAGCGCCGCGACGATGCCGCTGGCCGGTCCGTCCTCGACGGCGTCCCACGCTCGCTGCCGGCGCTGTTCGCCGCGGAGCGTCTCCTCGAGCGCGCCGCCCGCGTCCACCTCAACCCGCCACGGATCGACCTGGCCCTCGACGTGGACGACGAGACATTCCTCGGCGACCTGCTCTTCGACGTCGTCGCGGACGCCCGCGAGAAGGGGTTCGACGCGGAACGCGCGCTCCGCGGCGCGAACGCGCGTTTCTCCGAGCGCGTCCGTCTGCTCGAACAGGCCGCGCGGGAGGCGGGACGCGCCGTCGAGTCATATGGCGAAGACGAGCTCGCCGCGCTCTGGTCCGGCACCGCGTGACCTATCAGCGCCCTGACGGCCGCGCCGCGCATGCCCTGCGGCCCGTGACCATCGACGTTGGGGTCTCGAAGTTCGCCGAGGGATCGGCGCGCGTCGCCTTCGGCGACACGGTCGTCCTCTGCCTCGCGACCGTGGAGGACAAGGTCCCGCGGTTCCTCGAGGGCAAGGACCGCGGCTGGGTGACCGCGGAATACGCGATGCTGCCGAGGAGCACGCCCGAGCGCAGCCAGCGGGAGAGCATCGCGGGACGTCCCGGTGGCCGCACCTTCGAGATCCAGCGCCTGGTCGGCCGCGCGCTCCGCGCGGCGGTCGACCTGCGCGCCCTCGGTCCGCGGAGCGTGACGATCGATTGCGAGGTCATCCAGGCCGACGGCGGCACGCGCACCGCGGCGATCACCGGCGGCTACGTCGCGCTCGCCCACGCGCTGCGCGCGATGAAGCGGTCGCCGCTCGAGAAGAACGTCGCCGCGGTGTCGGCCGGATTCGTCGGCGGGGAGCTGCTGCTCGATCTCGCCTACGCGGAGGATTCGATCGCCGACGCGGACGTGAACGTCGTCGCGACCTCCGACGGCGAGCTCATCGAGGTGCAGGGCACCGCCGAGGGCCGGCCGTTCTCTCGCGCCGACTTCGACACCGTGCTCGAGCTCGCGATGGAGGGCATACAGCAGCTGGTCGCCGCGCAGCGCGCCGCGCTGGCGTGAGCGCGCCCGAGCGCGACCCCGGCGGGCGCTGCGACCGCTGACGATCCAGCTCCTCATCGCGTCGACCAATGCCGGCAAGGTGGCCGAGTACCGGCGGATGCTCGGAGGTCTCGCCGTCGAGCTGTGCTCGCTCGACCAGTTGTCCTCCCGGCCGCCCGAGCCGCCGGAGGACGCCCCGACGTTCGCCGAGAACGCGCGTGACAAGGCGCTCTCGTACGCGCGGGAGACCGGGATGGCGACGGTGGCCGACGACGCAGGACTCGAGGTCGAGGCGCTCGGAGGAGCCCCGGGCGTGCACAGCAGGAGGTTCATCGGCGAGGAGGCGTCGGCGGAGCAGCGCAACGCCCATCTGCTGGCTCTCCTCGACGGCCGAGATGACCGCGCCGCGCGCTTCGTCTGCGTGACGGCGCTCGCGTACCCCGACGGGAGGGTCCAGACGTTCGACGGGGAGGTGCGGGGAGAGATCGCGTTGGCGCCCCGCGGCTCCGGCGGTTTCGGGTACGACCCGCTGTTCGTCGTCGCCGGCGACGGCCGGACCATGGGCGAGCTCAGCGGGGAGGAAAAGGATGCGATCTCGCATCGCGGCCTCGCCGTCGCGCAGTTGCGCGCGTACCTCGCTTCCGAGCCGCGGTAGAGGGCTCGGCTGAACAGCCCGCCCGGGCGTCGGCTGAAGGACCTGGCGGCGGCGGGCCACGTCAGGCGATGAACCGGACCTATCTCCCATTCGTACCGTGACCGGACTCTCCCGGGCCACGCGGCCCCGCTCTGGGGAAGACCCGACGCGAAGAGACGAAAAAAGAGGAGCGTGAACATGTCCGAGGCCAGCCTGTACGACCGACTCGGTGGCGTCTTCGCCATCACGGCCGTGGTCGACCATTTCAGCGACGCGATCATCGAGAATCCGGTGGTCGGCAAGCGCTCCAAGAACCCGGCCCTGCGCGCATGGAGCACCGAGAAGCCCGAGAGGCTGCCAGGGCTCAAGTTCATGCGCTCGCTGTGGGTCTGCCACGTCGCGGGTGGGCCATTCCAGTACGTGGCCACCAAGCCCGGGAGCGACCCGCTGGCCCTGGAGCAGGCCCATCGCGACCTGCGGATCTCTCCCGACGAGTTCGACGAGGTCGCCGCGGAGCTTGGGCGCACGCTCGATGCCTTCAAGGTCCCGGCGAAGGAGAAGGGCGAAGTCCTCGCCGCGTTCGCGGCGCACAAAGGAGAGGTCACGGAGGGCCACGCGGCCGCCCACGCGCGCTGATGCCGTCGCGGGCTCGGGCTGGGCTTGATCCTCGGGGGACTGGCCAGTCTGCGACACTTCCGGATGTGACCACCGAGGAGAGCGGCGTCTCCAGCGGGATCGAGGTGAGGCGGCTCGACGACGAGACGCTTCCCGGGTTCCTGTCGCTGTTCGATGGCGAGGGCTTCGCGGACAACCCGCACTGGGCGGGCTGCTACTGCATGTTCTACGAGACGCCCGGCGACGACTGGGACGCCGGCGCGACCGGAGCTCCGGAGCACCGCGCGGCGAGGATCGAGCTCGCTCGGAAGGGACGCGCGCGGGGCTTCGTGGCCTACGCCGACGGCAAGGCCGTCGGCTGGCTCAATGCGGGACCGCGCGAGCGGTACGCCAATCTTCGCGGCTTCGGGGAGGTCGACGACGGCACCGGCAAGGTCGGCCTGCTCATGTGTTTCGTCGTCGCGCCGTCGCATCGCGGGCGCGGTGTCGCGACCGCGCTGCTCGATGCCGCGTGCGAGGCATTCCGCGCGGATGGTCTGCAGTACGCGGAGGGATACCCGCCGATCGTCCCGCCGCAGAAGCAGCCATTCGAGATGCCGTGGCCGGCGCACAACTACCACGGGCCGCTCGCGATGTACGAGAAGGCCGGCTTCGAGCGCGTGCGCGACGCGAACCGCTACGCGGTGATGCGGAAGAAGCTGTGATGATCCGAACGCCGCGATACACCCCCCACGAGGCTGTGATCGCGCCGCCGCAAGCGATGCGTCGCGCGCACCGCAGGCCGAACCGACAGTACTGGAGGAAGCCGTGAACGCACACGTCGCGTCGCTCCAGCTGCACGAAGCGAAGTGCGCGCCACTGCGCGCGGTCGACGAGGTCGAGGGCACCGTTGAGGGAGGGCTGGTCGGAGACTCCCACGAGACCCGCCCCAGGCGCGGCGTACTCGTGGTCGATCGCACGACGCTCGAGGCGCACGGTTTGGCAGCCGGCGACCTCCGGGAGCAGATCACGATCGAGGGATTCGGCGACGTGACCGCGCTCCCCGAGGGGGCGCGGCTACGCATCGGCGGCATCACGCTGCGGGTCAACGGTCCCTGCGAGCCGTGCACGCACATCGGCGAGATGCTCGCCGTCGAGGACCGCGAGGCGTTCCGGCAGGCGCTCGTCGGCCGCCGCGGCGCGCTGTGCACGGTCGCCGCCGCCGACGGCCCCGCTCGGATCGGCGACCGTGTCGAAGTGGAGCAGGCCGTCCTCGCGTAGCCAGCGGGATCCGTACACCCTGGGGTCCGGCCCGCCAGCACGACCGTCGCGATGTCCACAGATGCGGATGCGGTGGTCGGACGCCTGGAAGCGGCTCCGCCAGCTCAACTAGCCGGATCTAGTCGGCCGCCCCGAGACTTCCTCGCGCAGCGCGCGTTCGGCGGGATTGGACGTCAGCCTCAGCGCGCGGGCGTCGGCGTCGCGCGCCTCCGCCCCGGCGGCCGAGGTCGCGCAGAAGCTCGGCGCGTGTCGCGTGGAACAGGTGGTCGGCGCTCGTCATTGGGCGTCGCCTCCCGCTCGTCCTCGGGACCGGTGAAGAGGAACACGTACTTCATCGCTGACCTCCGGCGCCTGGCGCCACTCATTTTCCCCAACACGACGAATTGGCGCCTCCACCTGGTCGACAGCGGCGGGCGCCTGCATGCGCGACCGGCGGTAATCTCGGGCTTCCAATGTCGCCCTTCCACGCCCCCGTGCAGCAGTGGTTCTCCGCGTCCTTCGCGGCTCCGACGCGCGCCCAGGAGCTCGGCTGGCCGCCGATCCTCGCGGGCCGCCACACCCTCATCCATGCACCGACCGGCTCGGGAAAGACGCTGGCCGCGTTCCTCGCGGCGATCGACACGCTCATGTTCGATCCCGTCCCTGGAAAGACCGAGCGTTGCCGTGTCCTCTATGTATCCCCGCTGAAGGCGCTCGCCGTGGACGTCGACCGCAACCTCCGCGCGCCGCTCGTCGGCATCGGGCGCGCGGCGGAACGGCTCGAGGTGGCGCCTCACCGGCCGACGGTGGCCATCCGGACCGGCGACACGCCGAGCGCCGACCGCGCGCGCTTCCGGCGCGAGCCCGCCGACGTGCTCATCTCCACTCCGGAATCGCTCTATCTGCTCCTCACGAGCGACGCCCGCGCCGCGCTGCGCTCGGTACGTACCGTCATCGTCGACGAGGTCCACGCGCTCGTCGCGACCAAGCGCGGGAGCCACCTCGCGCTGTCGCTCGAGCGATTGGCGGAGCTCACCGCCGCGCCGTTCCAGCGGATAGGGCTCTCGGCGACGCAGCGGCCGCTCGACGAGGTCGCCCGCTTCCTGGGCGGCTGCGAGGGCGGCTCGCCCCGGCCGGTCGAGATCGTCGACGTCGGCAGCCACAAGGCGCTCGAGCTGCGCGTGACCGTTCCCGTCGAGGACATGTCGCGGCTCGGGGAGCTCGAGGAGATCCCCACCGGCCCGGCGTCGCAGGCCGAGGCTCGCACGAGCATCTGGCCCTCGATGCATCCGCTCATCCTCGATCTGATCCGCGCCCATCGCTCGACGCTCGTATTCGTGAACAGCCGGCGACTCGCTGAGCGGCTCGCGGGCGCACTGAACGATCTCGCGGGCGAGCCGATCGTGCGCGCGCACCACGGGTCGATCGCGCGCGAGCAGCGCCTCCTCATCGAGGACGAGCTCAAGTCCGGCAGGCTTCCGGCCATGGTCGCGACGTCCACGCTCGAGCTCGGGATCGACATGGGCGCGATCGACCTCGTCATCCAGGTCGAGGCTCCGCCCAGCGTCGCGAGCGGGATGCAGCGCATCGGCCGCGCCGGCCACCGCATCGGCGAGCCGAGCACCGGCGTGATCCTCCCGAAGTTCCGCGGTGACCTGCTCGCGTGCGCCGCCCTCGTCGAGCGGATGAAGGCGGGCGCGGTCGAGCAGCTGCGCTACCCGCGGAGTCCGCTCGATGTCCTCGCGCAGCAGATCGCGGCGATGGTCGCGATGGACGAGTGGCGCGTCGACGACGTCGAGAGACTGGTGCGCCGCGCGGCACCGTACGCAGAGCTGCCCCGGACGATGCTTGATTCCGTCCTCGACATGCTGTCGGGCCGCTACCCATCCGACGAGTTCGCGGAGCTGCGGCCGCGCGTCGTGTGGGACCGCACCAACGGGACGCTGCGCACGCGCGAGGGGACCAAGCGCCTCGCGATCACCAGCGGCGGCACGATCCCCGACCGGGGGCTGTACGGCGTGTTCCTCCTTGCCGCGGAGAAGGGCAAGGGGCGCGTCGGCGAGCTCGACGAGGAGATGGTGTTCGAGAGCCGCGTAGGGGACGTGTTCCTGCTCGGCGCGTCGAGCTGGCGCATCGAGGAGATCACTCACGACCGCGTCCTCGTCTCACCCGCACCGGGCGTGCCGGGGAAGATGCCCTTCTGGAAGGGCGACGGCCCAGGCCGCCCGCTCGAGTTCGGACGCGCGATCGGCCGGCTCACGAGGACGCTGCGCGAGCTCCAGCCGGCTGCCGGGGCGAAGCTGCTTCGCGACGATCATTCGCTCGACGACAACGCCGCGCGCAACCTTCTCCAATACCTTCGCGAGCAGGCCGCCGCGACGGAACATCTTCCGGACGACCGCACGATCGTGATCGAGCGCAGCCTCGATGACATGGGCGACTGGCGCGTCTGCATGCTGTCGCCGTTCGGCGGCCGCGTGCACGCGCCGTGGGCGATCGCGATCGAGGCCGCGCTGCACGCGCGCACCGACGCGGACATCGCGGTCCTGTGGTCCGACGATGGCATCGTCGTCCGCTTCCCCCAGGCGGACACCGCGCCCTCCATCGATCCGCTGCTCCCCGATCCGGACGATGTGGAGGAGCTCGTCCGCGCGAACCTCGGCTCGACCGCGCTCTTCGCGGGCCGCTTCCGCGAGGCGGCGGCGCGGGCGCTGCTGCTACCGAAGCGCTTCCGCGGACAGAGGGCACCGCTCTGGCAGCAGCGCAAACGCTCGGCGGACCTCCTCGCCGCGACCGCCCACCACGGATCGTTCCCGATCATCCTCGAGACGTACCGCGAGTGCCTGCAGGACGTCTTCGACATGTCGGCGCTCGTCGGCCTGCTCCGCGAGATCCGCGACCGTCGCATGCGCGTCGTGACGGTCGATACCGCGTCGCC
>JBBPYG010000057.1:0-5608 GCA_038200085.1 Candidatus Limnocylindria bacterium
CCCGGATCCGGCCGCCCCGTCCGCGGCCGCGCGCGCTTCGGTGGCCTCCGGGTGCAGGTACAGGTAGGCCGTTTCGGCGCCGACCGCGTGCGCGGCGATCGCCATGCCCGCGCGGACGAGCTCGACGTTGCGCGCGACGAGCGTCCGCGACAGCGGGCTGCCGGGGTCGCCGTCGTACGCGTTCGCGACCACATACGCGCCGCCGTTCGCCGCATTCGTGCGCGTGGCCGCCATCTTCAGCGCGGTCGACTGGCCCGCACCGCCGCGCCCGCGCAGCCCCGCGCGCTCGACGAGCGCGATGACGTCATCCGGATCCATCGAACGGGCGCGCTCGACCGCGTCTCCGGCCGCATATTCGAGCAGCCGGAACGCGGGATCAGCCGGCAAAGGCAGGTTCCATCACGTGGTGGACCTCGTCCTCGCGCAGCCGGTCGTGCGAGGGCGCCGGCGACAGCGGCGGCCACGCGCCCGCGATCCCGAGGTCGCCGGTGTAGCGGCGCACGCCGCGCGGCACCGCCGTCCCCCGTCCCTCGGGCGCGCCGCGGAAGTTCGGCAGCAGCGAGGCGGTGGTGTAGACATGCGTCATCGGCACGCCAAATTCGGCGGCGATCAGCTCGGCCGCTCCCCACGGCAGGTATCCGTACGCGGCGTGCGTCTGGTAAAGCACGCGCGTCAGCCGGTCGAGGCCGGCGGGAACGTCCGCGAGGATCTTGCGCACCGGCGCGAGATCCAGGCTCTGCCGCTCTTCCTCGTGCGGGATCGTCGTGACCGCGGTCGAGAGTGGCCGGCGGTCGCCGTAGGGCGCTGCCTGCACCATCCGGATGCGGTAGTAGGACGAGCGCGGCGCGAACGGCGGCCGCTTGCGGAAGCCGTTGCGGAAGGTGTACGAGATCGAGATCGCCCGCGGCGGGCACGCCTTCTCGCACATCAGGCACGACTCGCACTTGAAGATGCTGGTCTCGGGCTCGAGGAGCAGCGCGATCAGGCCGCGGCTGCGCTCCGGCAACTCGCGCTTCTCGTACGGGTAGCGCCTCGTGACGCTGCGCGGCTTCACGATGTGATTCAGCGTGCGTGCGAGGCCGCCGAGGATGCCCCTCACTACCTGTCCCGACCCATCTCGCGGCTACGCCCGAGACAGCTCATGGCTGGTCGTGTTCGCTCGCACCGGCGGAGCCGTCGCTCGCTCATCTATCCACTACCCATCTCGCGGCTACGCCCGAGACAGCTCATGGCTGGTCGTGTTCGCTCGCACCGGCGGAGCCGTCGCTCGCTCATCTATCCACTTCCCCGAGCACGATGTCGATCGAGCCGAGGATCGCTACAACGTCTGCTACGAGCCTGCCCTTCAGGAGCCAGGGCAGGATCTGGAGATTCACGAACGAGGCGCCGCGCATCTTCGCCCGGTACGGGTTCGGGCTGGTGCCGTCGCTGATCATGTAGAAGCCGACCTCCCCCTTGGCGCCCTCCACCGTGTAGTACGCCTCGCCCTTGGGGCACTTCCAGACGTATCCAAGTCGCGCGCGCACCGAACCGCCCGGGAGATTCTCGATGCACTCGCGAATGAGGTCGATGGCCAGCCGCATCTCTCCGAGGCGCACCTTGTACCGCGCGTAGGCGTCGCCCTCCGAACGGATCACCGGCTTCATCGACTCCAGTTCGGGGTAGATCGAGTACGGCCGGAACGTGCGCAGGTCCATGTCGACGCCGGACGCGCGGATCATCGGACCGGAAATGCCGTAGGCGAGCCCCACCGCGGCGGGGATGTGCCCCACCCCGACGGTGCGCGCGAGAAAGATCTCGTTGCTCTCGAAGAGCTCGACGTAGTCGGTCTCGATGTGCTGCTCGTAGCGGTCGAGGAAGCGTGAGAGCTTCGAGAGCCATCCCACGGGAAGGTCGTAGAGGACGCCGCCGGGACGGAAGAAGTTGTGGTTCATCCGAGAGCCGCACAACTCCTCGATCAGGTCGAGGATCTCCTCACGGTCGCGGAAGCAGTAGAGCATCGGGCTGGTTGCGCCGACGTCGAGCCCGTACGTGCCGAGCCAGACGAGGTGCGATGCGCAGCGGCTCATCTCATCGACGATCACGCGGATGTATTCGGCACGCCGCGGGACGTCGATGGCCCCGATCGCCTCTGCGGCGCCGCAGTACGCGTGCTCGTTCAGCATCGCCGCGACGTAATCGGACTGGTCGGCGTACCGCGGTCCCTGGTGATAGGTGCGCCACTCAAAGATCTTCTCGAGCCCGCGGTGCAGGTAGCCGACGACAGGCGTGCACTCGACGACCTTCTCGCCAGAGAGACGAAGCACGAGCCTCAGCACGCCGTGCGTCGACGGATGTTGTGGGCCGAGGTTGAGGATCAGTTCCTCGGTCTCGATCCCCTCGTCGCTCTCGATGGTCGGCTGGATCGCGTCGTCCGCCTTCTGCGCCTGGCGGAGCTCCGCCTCGGTCGTGCTCACCGCCTAGCTGAGCTTCCCAGCGGTCATTGAGACTGCGCCCCCTCGACCGCTCGTGGCGGGTCGGTTTCGCTCGTCACGGCGGAGCCGCTCCTCGCTCACGCTTACCCGCCCTTGTTGATCTTCTCGCGCAGGCGGAGGACTCCCTCGAGCAGCGCTTCGGGGCGTGGCGGGCAGCCCGGGACGTAGACATCGACGGGGACCACCGTATCCACCCCCTGAAGGGTGGAGTAGCTGTCCCAGAACTCGCCGCCGGACGAAGCGCAGTTACCCATCGCGATCACCCACTTGGGCTCGGGCATCTGCTCGTACAGCCGACGGAGCCGGGGCGCCATCTTGTGGGTCACCGTGCCGGCGACGATCATCACGTCGGCCTGGCGGGGACTCGAACGGAAGACCTCGGCACCGAAGCGCGCGATGTCGTGGTGCGACGCCGCGGCCGCCATCATCTCGATCGCGCAGCACGCCAGGCCGTATCCGAGAGGCCACGGGCTCCGCGAGCGCGCCCAGTTCACGAGGTTGTTGACCGTCGTGAACACGATGTTGTCCTCGCCGGGAAGCCCGCCGTGCGGGCGGTCGGTTTCGTCGGCTGTGCCGAGCCCGACCTGTGTCGTCAGCGGACGGCGCTGGATGACGTCTTCCTCGAATGAGATGGGTGCCGGTTTGATCTTTTCGTCGACGGCCATGGGTCAAGTTTACGGCTGTTTCAGTCGCTCTGCCGCACCAGGAGGCACTAGGCAGCCGGCAGGTGCACCAGGGCGTCAGCCACTGCGCGCTCGATCTCGGCTGGAGTGCGGCCCGCGAGCGGTTCGACAGCTTCCGCCAGCGCGGCGAGGAGCGCGCGCGTGCCTTTCCCCGGCGCCGGGCTGGGCGCCTGCGTCAATCGCGCGGAGGCGCACAGAAGCTCCACCGACAGCACGTCGCGGAGCGTTTCGAGCGCCTCCGCGGTACGCGCCACCGCCTCCAGCGCGTTCGTGGCGTGGTCCTCGTGGCCCAGGTCGAGAGGCGGGACGTCGAGCGTGACTGGCGCGGCAAGCAGGCGAAGACGCGTCGCGCGGGCGGCGACCGGATAGCGGAGTGCGAGCCCGGCCGCCCAGGTCGGGGCGGCCGCGACGTTCCGCGGAGGACCGTCAGATCCCATCCCGGAGATGACGGTGTTCCAGATCCGGTCGAGCCGTCGCTCCGAGAGCTGCCCCACATGGGCAAATGCCGGTCGCAGGGCATCGATCGTCAGGGCGACGAGCATCGGATGAAAGTTGCCGTTGCTGATCATGCGGTCCGCCTCGATGGATGCCAGCGGATTATCGGATAGCGCGTTGAGCTCCGTCGTGGCAGCGGTCTCCGCAGCCCACAGCACCTCGCGCGTCGCACCATGCACCTGCGGGATGACGCGGAAGGACAGCGCATCCTGGACCGACGTGGCCGCAGCGGTGCGTGCGCTGCCACCCAGATGATCCCGCATCCGGTTTCCGCTCTCGGTCTGCCCTGGGAGACCCTTCGCCGCCATGACCACCGGTTCCAGGACCGAAGGGTTCGCGTTCATCGCGTCCATCGAAGTTGCCGCCACGTGATCGGCAGCGCGCAGCAGGTCTCGAGCGGCTCGGAGCACGATCGCCGCGTGGCCGACGGTCACCCCGCTCGCGGAGATGATCGACAACCCGTCCTTCGGCTCGAGCACAAGCGGGTGCAGCCCAGCTTTTCCGAGCGCCTCCGCCGCCGTGCACCGCCGGCCGCGCACCTCGACCTCGCCTATTCCCAGCGCGGCGAGCGCGATGATGGCGTGCTGTCCGAGATCACCTGCCCCGATGGACCCGATGGCCGGAACGATCGGATCGATGCCTGCGTTGAGCATCGCCGCAAGCATCGTCGCCACGGGCGGGCTTGCTCCCGACCCACCGCGGGCGATGCCATTGAGGCGCGCGGCGATCGCGGCGCGCACGACCTCCCGCGGGAGCCGCTGACCCATCGCCCCGGCATGCATGGCGACCAGGATCGGCTGCAGCGCGCGGATCGCATCGGGCGCGACACGGACGTCTCGCCCGTGACCCACCATCGTGTTCAGCCCGTATACCAGCGCCTCGCCATCCATCGCCGAGTCGACGACCCGTCGACTCTCCCTGATGCGCGCCTCGGCATCGGCCGCGATGCGGACGCGCGCACCATCGGCGATCGCCGTCAGGTCGCCTAGCGTCATGGGTCTAAGTGAGATCACGATCTCGGTCGCCGAGTGGTCGGTCACGTACGGCACCCCCTCTCCCGCGCGATGCGCCGCTCCGTCACCGTTCGTCGGCTTGGCCGCTGGCGGCGGGCCTTCGATCGTCCTGCGCAGCCACAAGCTCCACCAACGCGCCGTGAAGCCGCACGCCGCTGGCGACGATGCCGGCGAGTCCCGACCGGACGCCCGGCACCTCCGTGACGCGGCCGCCGGCCTCGCGGACGAGGAGGGCGCCCGCGGCCCAATCCCAGGGGTTCACGACGAGCTCGACGTACGCGTCCGTCCGTCCCGCGGCGACCCATGCGAGGTCGAGAGCGGCGGAGCCGGCGCGACGGATGTCCCGCACATGTCCGATCATCGACGCGACGCGGCGCGCCTGCAACGCGCGCTCGGCGGCGACGTATGAGAACCCCGTGCTGACCAGCGCGGCGGCCGGGTCATCCAGCGCCGTGCAGCCCAGGCGGCGACCGGCGAGGTGGGCGCCTTCGCCGCGGGCTCCGACGAACGCCTCGTCGCGCAGCGGGTCGTACACGACCCCGGCGAGGGCGCCCTCGGCGTCGAGGCACGCGACGCTGACGGCCCACTGCGGGTAGCGGTACAGGAAGTTGACGGTCCCATCGAGCGGGTCCACGAGCCAGCGCAGACCGCTGGTGCCCTCGACTGCCGCGCCTTCCTCGCCGACGATCGCGTCGTCCGGTCGCGCCGCATGGATCGCATCGACGATCGTGCGCTCCGCTTCCCGGTCCGCGTCTGACACCGGATCGGTCGCGCTCGACTTCGCGCCTATTCCACGGACGGTGCCCCGGGAGTGCGCGAGGAGTACGGTCCCTGCGGCACGGGCCGCGCGCTCGGCGAGCATCGCGAGGGCGCTCTCCGTCACTGCTGGACGATCCGGCCCTCGACCTTCGGGTCGACCGGCGAGTGCGCCTGCATGTACGCG
>JBBPYG010000058.1:0-5617 GCA_038200085.1 Candidatus Limnocylindria bacterium
ACACGCCCGCGCGCTCGACGAGCGCACCGCGCAGCTCGTGACGATCGTCGGCGTCTCGGGGATCGGCAAGTCGCGCGTGGTCTTCGAGGCGCTGGCGGGTCTGCGAACGGACGATGGGACGCGAATCCTGCGGGGTCGCTGCCTGCCGTACGGGGCGGGGATCGCGTACTGGCCGCTGATGGACCTCGTGCGCCACGACGCGGGCATCACCGAGTCCGACGATGCGGCGGCAGCGCGGGCGAAGCTGCACGCGCGCCTGTCGTCCCTCGCGACCCTCGGCGGGGACGCGGCGGCGGTCGAGGCGCGGCTGGCGATCCTGCTCAGCCTCGACACGGCGGCCGCGGCGCTCCCGTCGACTCCGATCGAGCGCGTCGGCGCGGAGCTGTCGTGGGGCGTGCGGCGCCACCTCGAGGCGTTGGCGGCCGCCGGCCCGCTCGTCGCGGTGATCGACGACGTGCAATGGGCGGACGAGGTCGTTGTCGACATCGTCGAGCAGCTGCTTGACCAGCCCCCGCAGGGACCGCTCCTGCTGCTGTGCATGGCTCGGCCGGAGCTGTTCGAGCGGCATCCGCGGTGGGGAGCGGGCCGTCCAGATGCGACGTTCATACGCCTCGAGCCGTTCGACGCCACGGAGACGCAGCTGCTGATCTCCAACCTCCTCGACATCGAGGAGTTCCCGGACGCCCTGCGCGACCGGATCGTCGAGCGGTCCGAGGGCAATCCTCTGTTCTGCGAGGAATTCCTGCGCATGCTCATTGACGACGGACGCATCGTCCTCGCGCAGGGGCGGTGGCGCGCCGCCGGCGACATCGGCGACGTCCGCGTGCCCGAGACGATCCTTGCGCTGCTCGGCGCGCGTCTCGATGGCCTGCCGGCCGGTGAGAAGACGATGTTGCAGGCAGCGAGCGTGGTCGGTGAGCGGTTCACGGTCGCCCAGCTCAGGGTGCTGATCGAATCACCGTCCGCAGCTCCGCCCGAGGCGCTCGTGCGCAGAGGTCTGCTGCTCGAGGACCGCCGCGACCCCGAGACGCCGGCGCTGCGCTTCAAGCACTTGCTGATCCGCGACGTCGCGTATAGCCAGCTCCCGAAGGGCGAGCGCGCCGACCTCCACGACCGCCTGGCGCGGCATCTCGAGGGCACGCTCGGCGACCGCAGCGCCGAATTCAGCGAGCTCGTCGCGCACCATGCGCTGCGGGCGTGGTCGCTCGCCGCCGAGATCCACGCCGACCCCGCCGTACTCGGCGCGCGGGCGGCTCGCGCCGTGGAGTGGACGAGCCTCGCCGGCGACCGCGCCCTCGGCATCTACGCGACCGCGACCGCCGCGTCCTATTACACGCAGGCGATCGAGATGGCGCACGGGCAGGACATCGACGTGCCCACCGTCGTGCGCCTTTACCAGAATCGCGGCCGCGCGCTGGAGCTGCGCGGGGCCTTCGCAGAGGCGCAAACGAACTATCGCGACATGGAGGCGTTCGCGAGCGAACGGAAGCAGGACGCGCTGGTCGCGCTCGCGCTCGCGCACCAGGCGACGCTCCTGGTGATCCCGACATCGAGCCTGCTCGACACGCGGCGCGGGGAGGAGCTGCTCTCGCAGGCGCTCGGGATCGCGCGCGCGAGCGCCGATCGCGCGGTCGTCGCGCGGCTGCAGTGGAACCGTCTCAACCTGTTCTTCTGGTCGGGCCGGCTCGACGCTGCGTGGAGCGCCGGCGAAGAAGCGGTGGCGCTCGCGCGGGAGCTCGGGCTGGACGAGCTGCTTGCGTTCGCGTTGAACGACCTCGCGCGCTCTTTTCTGTGGCCGAACGTGCGACTGGAGGAGGGCGAACGGGCGCTGCTCGAGTCGCGCGCCCTCTTCGACGCGCAGGACAACAAGGCGATGATCACCGACAACCTCACCACCAGGGCGCTGTGGCTCCTGTGGCGTGGCGACCTCGCAGAAGCCGGGGCGGCTGTGGCCGAGCTGCGACGGACGAGCGAAGCCTCCGACAACGGCTGGGGGCTCTCGGCGACGAGCTGGCTCGAGCAGGAGCTCGCGCTCGAGCACGGCGAGATCGGCCTTTCGATCGAGCGCGGGCGCGAGGCCGTGCGCTCACGCCGAAGCGCTCGACCAGCGGCGCCTCCTCTGGCGCGTCCACGCCTCGCGCGCGCTGGTGGAGGAGGCGCTGGGCGACCGGCAGGAGGCCGATGCCGCGCGGGTCCGCGGCCGCGAAGCCGCCGGGGCGATCGAGGTGTCGATAGGGGATCCGTCGTTGGTCGAGCGCTTCCACGCCCTCGCGCTCGTCCGGTCCGTGTTCGTCGCCGTTCCGCGATAGCCGTTTTCGCATCGAGGGACCGATGTGAGTGACCGAGACCAGCGCGCGCGTGGGGGGAGCGCCGGCGGCCCCGCAGCGAACGAGGAGATCCTCGCCGGCGGGACACTCGGCGTCGTCGTGCGCATCGGCGACACGGTGCGTAGGCGGACCGGGCCGTGGACGCCGGCGGTGCACGCTCTCTTGCGTCACCTCGAGCGTGTCGGCTTCGCGGCCGCACCCCGCGTCCACGGGGTCGACGAACGGGACCGCGAGATCCTCGACTACATCGAGGGCTTCACCCTCGGGTCGCCCCTCGCGGACGCGTCGTTCGTCCGCACCGAGGAGACGCTCATCCGGGCCGCGCGCCTGCTCCGCGGATACCACGATGCCGCCGCGAGCTTCGCGCCTCCAGAAGGTGCGGCATGGCGGATCGTCGCGCCGGGGCCGCACGAGGTCATCTGCCACAACGACCTGTCGCCGTACAACACCGTCTTTCGAAACCGGCGGCCCGTCGCGATCATCGACTGGGATCTCGCGGGTCCCGGTCCTCGCCGGTGGGACCTCGCGTGGGCGGCGGTCACCTGGATCCCGCTGTATGGCGGTGACCACGCGCATGCGCCGGCCGTCGTCGCATCGCGCCTCCGTGCGTTCTGCGATGCATACGGGCTCGACGATCGCCGCGACGTCGTGACCACGATCCGCGAGCGTCAGCTCTTCACGCGCGACCTCATCGCGCGCCTCGCGGCCGAAGGCGACCCCGGGTTCGCGAAGCTCGCGGGCTGGGGCGTCGGCGACGCCATGGTGCGCCATGTGGCATGGCTCGACGAACATCGAAGGGAGATGGAGGGGGCGCTCGGGTGATCCGGCCGGCGACCACATGGCGGATGGAAGACCTGGGGAAGATGCGACTGTACGTGTTCGACGTGCCGATGGTCTTCAGGCGAAGACGCGCAGCGCGCCGGGTAGGACCTCGAACGTCTGCGGCAGCTCGCCCACCGGGACGCCGTCGGCGTGCACGCGGACCTGTTCGCCGCTGCGCATCGTGATCCGCGATCCGATGTAGCGGCGGCCCTGCGGCGCGCGATCCCGGCCGAGCACGGCCGCGACGAACTCGCGAGCCACGCGCACGCGGTCGTCGGCGAACAGGGTGAGATCCAGCCGGCCGTCGTCGATCCGGGCGTCGGGCGCGACGGCGAATCCCCATCCGTAGAAAGGGCCGTTCGACACGACGGCCTGCAGGCAGCGATGCCTCCGGCGTCTGCCGTCGACGTCCACCTCGAGGACCGCGCCGCGCCGCGTGATCAACGCGCCGAGCGCGGCGAGCACGAGCGCGCGATCGCGACGCACGAGGGCGTGCCCGGCATGGAACGCGTCGGCGTCCAGGCCGATCCCCGCGGCCTCGAAGAAGAAACGGCCCGCCACGCGGCCGACGTCGACGGCCCGCACCCGCTTCCGTCCGATGCGGTCGGCCGCGGCAGCGAGGTCGTCGCGGGGCAGTCCGATCGCGCGGGCGATGTTCATGTACGTGCCGGCGGGGAGGATGCCCAAGGTCGCACCGGTCCCCGTGACCGCTCGCGCGGCACCTCCGATCGTCCCATCCCCGCCCGCGGCGATCACGGTCCCCTCGCCGTTCCGGATGGCGTCGGCCGCGATGTCCTCGGCCGCGGGCCCGTCGGTGGACAGCTCGACGACGCGAAGCGCGAGCCCCGCGGAGCGCAGCCGCGCGAAGATCGGCTGGAGCTCGTCGGCGGTCGGAGCGCCGCCCGCGGCCGGGTTCACCAGGCACACAGCGCGCGTGGCGTCGATGCGGTCCCTCCCGCCACCAGCTACGTCGGCGCCTTCGGCCAGGCCGCGGACATCCTCGCCTTCCGTCGCGCCGCCAGGTGCGTCCGGGCCCTCGGTCATGCCCCGAGGTACGTCCGGGCGACGGCATCGTCGTGGAGTAGCTCCGCTCCGGTGCCGGCGAGCGTGATGGTGCCCAGGTCCATCACGTAGGCGCGGTCGGCGAGCCGCAGCGCACGCAGCGCGTTCTGCTCGACCAGGAGCATCGTCGTGCCCGCGGCCTTCAGGTCCGCGAGGATGCCGAAGACGGTCGACACCATCTTCGGCGCGAGCCCGAGCGAAGGCTCGTCGAGGAGCAGGACGCGCGAGCGGGCGAGCAGCGCCCTGGCGATCGCGAGGATCTGCTGCTCCCCGCCGGAGAGGCTGCCCGCCGCGAGCCGGCGGCGCTCGCCGAGGATCGGGAAGCGCGCGTACATCGCGTCGATCGCGGCGCCGTCGCCACCCCGCGCACGCTGGCCGAGCATCAGGTTCTCCTCGACCGACATCCGCGCCAGGACCTCCCGCCCCTCGGGTACCTGTACGACGCCGGCGCGCACGATGCGATGCGACGGGGCGCCGAGGATGTCGCGCCCTTCGAGCCGCACGCGGCCAGAGGCCCCACGAATGAGGCCGGAGATCGCGGCGAGGGTGCTCGTCTTCCCCGCCCCGTTCGCGCCGATGAGGGCGACGAGCTCGCCCGCGCCCACGCTGAAGGAGATCCCATGGACCGCCTCGATCGCACCGTAGCGCACGCGCAGGCCGGCGACGTCGAGCAATGGTTCGCGCGCGACATCGGACCGCGCGCCGCTCGTCGGTCCGGACGCGGGACCGGATAGCGCGGCCCGGACCGGTGTGGTCACGCCGTCGCCTCCTCGGCGCCGAGGTACGCCTCACGCACGATGGGATCGGCCTGCACCTCGGCCGGCGTCCCCTCGGCGATCTTTCGGCCGAAGTTCAGCACCGCGACGCGTTGGCAGGCGCCCATGACGAGCCGCACGTCATGCTCGATCAGCACGATCGCGAGGCCTTGCTCGCGCAGGTCGCGCATCAGGTCGCGCAGCGCCGCGGACTCGGTCCGGTTCGTCCCGGCCGCGGGTTCGTCCAAGATCAGCAGCTTCGGTTCGGAGGCGAGCGCGCGGGCGACCTCGAGCCGCCGCTGGTCGCCGTACGAGAGCTCCCCCGCGAGGTCGCGCGCCCGTCGCCGGAGATCAACGCGATCCAGCAGCGCGGCCGCGCGCGCCTCTTCACCCGCGGCCGCCCGACGGAGGGGAACGAGCCGCGCGAGGACATCCGAGCGCATCCGGACGTGCCGGCCGACGAGGACATTCTCGAGCACGGTGAGTCCCTTGAATAGACGCACGCCCTGAAAGGTGCGGGCGATCCCGCGGCCGGCGAGCGCGTGGGGCGGCATGCCGGTCACGTCGGCACCGTCGAAGCGGACGCGGCCGACGTCGGGCCTGAAGTGCCCGGAGATGAGGTTGATCAGGGTCGTCTTTCCGGCGCCGTTG
>JBBPYG010000059.1:0-11142 GCA_038200085.1 Candidatus Limnocylindria bacterium
CCCCCTCGCGGAGCGACGCGTGGAGATCGCGCCGAGCACCGCGATGGCGCTCTGCTCTTCGTCGGGAACGAGCGAGCGCAGGGGCCGGAAGCGCGAGAAGTCGACGTAGCGGCTGGGCAGGTGCCACAGCAGGTCGCCGATCGTGCGGATGCCCATACGCTCGAGGAGCGGCGCCGACTCCGCGCCGACGCCGCGCAGATGCCGGATCGAGACGTCGAGCGCGTTGCTCGGCGGCGCGGTGGCGCGGGCGCTCACGCGTTCGGGGGGGTGCTGGCCGAACGGCGAAGAAGGCGGAGAAGCAGTCTGGTCCTCATCGTGTGATAGTGGCCGACATCGCTGGAAACCGCGCCCCGAGGCCGCGTGCGATCAGTCGAGCGGGTGTCGCCAATGCAGGCCGGGGAATCGGGCGTAGTCGCGATCCGTTGTGATCCACTCGCTGCCGCTCTCGATCGTGAGCGCGGCGAAGTAGGCATCGGGGACGATGTTGCCCTTTGCGCCGGTCTGCCGACATAGGCGGTCGAATATCTCCCAGTGCCGCCGCCCAGGAGCTATCGGTACGCAATTGGGACGCCTCCGCAAGGCGTCCGCCGCTCCAAGCGCATGCTCGATCCGCATCGGTGGGTCGAAGACGCGGGGGTTGGTCACCACACGCAGAAAGCCGCTGAGCACCAGGTCCGACATCCCGTACGAGGAAGCACCGGTCACCATCCCCTGCAGCCAATCGTGGTACTCGCCGTGTCGGGGGGCGCGCTCGGCGTGCGCGTACACGAGGACGTTAACGTCGACCAGGAGCAGTACTTCCCTCCATCAGATCCAGTAGCGCAGCACTGTCATCGAGATCGACCCCCGGACGAAGCGATCCCTTGAAGGTCGTCACGCGAAAGGGCGGGGCCTTGTCGCGACCACTCCCGTCCCCCCGCGCGAGGAACAGCCGGACCGCCTCGTCGATCAGCGCGGTGAGCGTCGTCCCGTTTCGTGCGGCCAGCTCCTTCAACTGTCCGAGGAGCCGCTCGTCGAGGCGGATGGTGGTGCGCATGGCATCAAAGCATCACGTGCCCGCAGCGATATGTCAAGTGTCACTCGATGGTCACGATGAACGGGTAGTGCGGTTGGCCGCCGTCGACGACCTCGACCTCGAACTCCGAGCAGGCCGCGCGCAGGCGCTCCGCGGCCTCCGCCGCGCGTGCCTCGGGCACATGGGCGCCGCGGTACAGCGTCAGCAGCGCGGCGCCGGCCAAACGCGACGCGGCCTCGACCAGGACATCGATGTCGTCGTCTCCATGCGCGACGATCGCGCCGTCGAGCAGCGCGAGCGCCTCGCCCTTGCGCACGTCCTGCCCGTCGGCGTTCGTCGACCGCGTCGCGGTCGTGACCTCGAGCGTCCGCGCGCCCGCTGACGCCTCGCGCATCCTGTCGATGACTTCGGCGGGCTCGCGGCCTGGCTCGTACGCGACCAGCGCCGCCATCCCCTGGCCGAGGTGGCGCGTGGGAACCACCGTGACGCGAATGGACGCGGCCGCGGGAGCGGTCATGGGCGGAGCGTTGCCAGTGGCCGCCGTCGGCCCGCTCGCCCCGGCGTCGGAAAGCACCCGCGCCGCCTGTTCCGCTGCGAGGATCACGTTCTTGTCGTTCGGCAGAACGATGACGTGCCTCGCGCCGGCGGACCGGATGGCGGACGCGAGCTCCTCGGTCGATGGATTCATCGTCGGACCGCCTCGCAGGGGCGTCGCGCCGAGCGAGCGGGCGACCTCGGCGACGCCATCTCCGGGGACGACGCTCACGACCGCGAGCGGGAGCGGCCCCGCGGCGTCGGCGAGGTGCGCGCCGTGCTCGTGCGCCATCGCCTCGAGGTCCTCGACGACGACGTCGCCGACGCGGCCCGCGGTCAGCCCGATCCTGATGATCTCGTGCGGGTGCAGCGTGTGGACGTGGACCTTGACCACCGATTCGTCGCCGACGACGAGGACGCAGTCGGCGCCGAACTCGAGCATGTCCGCGCGCAGGTCGTCGGCGCTCCTGCCGGGCTGTGCCACGAGGAACTGCACGTCGTACGCGCCACGCCAGTCGGGCTGCGCCGCGCTCGTCTCGTGGACGCGGTCCGCAGGGCGGGGTGGTGCGGCGAAGGCCCGCGCGGGCGGCGCGAGGTCGACCGCGACGGCGCGCTCGTCGGCTTCGGCGGCCGGGCGTCCCTCGAGCGCGGCGAGCGCTCCGTCGAGGAGGAGCCACAGTCCCCGCGCTCCCGCGTCGACGACCCCGGCCGCCGCGTTCACGGGGTTCTCGAAGCGGGTGCGTTCGACGGCGCTGACACCCGCACCCACGGCCTCACGCAGGATGGCCGCCGCCGCGCCGGCCGTACCGACCGCGGCGTCGGCCATCGCGTCGAGAGAGCTGAGGATCGTCCCGGGCGCGGGCGCCGTGACGGCGGCGAACGCGAGGTCGCGAGCGCGCCGGAACGCCTCGCGGAGCCGTTCGCCGTCGATCGTTTCGGCGCCGGCCGCGGCTTCCTTCAGTCCCCGGATGACCTGCGACAGGATCACCCCGCTGTTCCCGCGAGCCCCCATGAGCGCGCCGTGCGCTGCCGCGGTCGCGACCTCATCCGCTCGCTGACCGGCGGCGCGCGCGTCACGCGCCGCCGAACGCATCGTGTGCAGCATGTTGGTGCCGGTGTCGCCGTCCGGGACCGGATAGACGTTCAGGTCGTTCACTTCGTCGACGGAGCGCGCGAGTCGTTCGGTCGCCGCCTCGAGCAGGCGCAGGAGCATCGCGCCGTCGCACCGTGTTACGATCGTGCGACTTTACCAGCCTTGCGGCAGCGGCTTTTTCACGAGAATTTCAGGAGAGTTTAGATCGGATGCCACGTGCCTGCGCCCTCTGCGGCAAGTCCGCGGGCTTCGGCTCGAATGTGAGCCACTCCAAGGTGCATACGCGCCGTCGCTTCGACGCGAACCTGCACCCCGCGCTCATCGGCGGCGTCAAGCTGCTCGTGTGCACGCGCTGCCGCCGCACCGAGACCAAGAGCGCGCGTTCGCGCTCCAAGCAGGCGGCGCGCCCCCCGCGGTAGCGGCCTACGCCGTCCCGGCCTGCGTCGGCTTTGCCGGCCCCAGGGTCGGGTAAGCCGGATCGCTGGAGCGCGACCCGATCCCCTCCTCCTCGACCTTCAGCTGGCCGCATCCCGCGAGGATGTCCTGGCCCTTGCTGATCCGCAGGGTCGCCGCGATCCCGTGACCGCGCAGTGCGCCGGCAAAGCGTTCCATGCGCGCCGCGCTCGGCCGGCGGAAACCTCCCGGACCAGGGTTGTAGGGGATCAGGTTCACCAGGTACCCGGTCGCGGGCCCCCGCTCTGCCATGCGCAGCGCGAGCAGCCGCGCGTCCTCGACCGAGTCGTTGACCCCGGCGAGCAGGACGTATTCCAGCGTCGCGCGGCGCCCGGTCCGGCGGATGAACCTTGCTGTCGCATCGAGCACCTGCTCCACGCCCCACTTGCGGTTGATCGGCATGATGCCCAGCCGCGTCCGATCGTCCGCCGCGTGCAATGACACCGCGAGGTTGAAGGCCAGTCCCTCTGCCGCGAGGTCGTCCATCCCGGGAACGACGCCGCAGGTGGAGATCGTGATCCGGCGCGGGCTGATGCCGAATAGCCGCGGATCGGCGAGAGCGCGGGCGGAGGCGACGGTCGCCCGATAGTTGTTGAGCGGTTCCCCCATCCCCATGTACACGACGTGAGAGACGCGCTCGCCATTTTGTGCGAGCGCTCCGAGCCAGTACCTGACTTGATCGACGATCTCCCCGGCGGAGAGGTTCCGGACGAGCCCCATCTCGCCGGTCGCGCAGAACGCGCACGCCATCGGACAGCCCGCCTGGGTCGAGACGCACACGGCGTTGCGCGCGCCGTGGTGCGGCATGAGGACGCTCTCGATGTGATGCTCGTCGTGCAGCCGCAGGAGCACCTTGCGCGTTTCGCCGTCCGCGCTCGCGTGCTCTCCGACGGCCTCCACGGAGGACCAGCGGAACGACGCGTCGAGCGCCTGCCGCAGCGCCTTCGGCACGTCGGTCAGCGACTCCCAGCCGTACGATCCGCGCACCGCGTGCCGGCGGATCTGGCGCGCCCGGAAGGGCGGCTCGCCGCGCTCGGCGAGCCACGCCGCGAGCGCGCCGTCAGGCACCTCGCTGATCGACGGGCGGGCCGGCTGGGAGACGCCGGACGTGCGAGACGAGTTCCTCGCGCGGGTCCTTGCGAACGCACCAGATGGTCCTCGGCCCGCTCGAGCTGGGATGGTGCTGCTCATCCGATGAGGGTACCTGGCCACGATCGGCACGAGCGGTCCCCTAAGACGGAAGCCGCTCGTCCTCGCCTAACTCGCGCAGCCCCCGCGCCCAGTCGGCGCCGCTCATCGCCCGCCTGCCCGCCGGCCTGACCGCGTCGAGCCGCACCCACCCGGCGCCCGCGGCCACGCGCGGCACGCCATCGCGGATCGCGAGGGTGCCGTGCTCGCGTGGCGGCCCCGCGGTGACGGTCGCGCGCTCGACGCGCAGCCGCTGCCCGCGGAAGGTCGTGAAGGCGCCGGGTTCCGGCGACAAGGCGCGGATCCGCCGCGCGAGCAGATCGCCGGGAGCCGAAAAATCGAGCTGCTCGTCCGATGCCTCGAGCTTCGGCGCCCACGTCGCTTCCGCTTCGTCTTGTGGACGCGACACCAGATCGCCCTGCAGGTAGGCCGGGAGCTCGCGTTCGAGAAGGTCGCCCCCGAGCCGGGCCAGCCGTGCGGTCAGCGCGCCGGCGTCGTCGTTCGGAGCGATGGCGATGCGCTCCTGCGCGAGAAGGGGTCCGGCGTCGAGCTGGGCGGTCCCCTCCACCAGCGTCACACCCGTCTCGTGGTCGCCGCGCAGGATCGCGTAAGCGATCGGCGCCGCGCCGCGATGCCGCGGCAGGAGTGAGGGGTGGACGTTCACCGCCCGCCCCTGGGCGGCTGCGATGAGCCGCGCGGGGATCAGGTTGCCGTATGCGGCCCACACCAGGAGCCCGGGGCGCAGCGAGAGCAGCTGTTCGAGCACCTGCCCGGCGAGGCGCGCCGGCTGCAGAACGGACAGCCCGTGAAGGGCACCGCGCGCCTTGACCGGCGGGGCCTCCAGCCGCCGGCGATGGCCCGGACGGTCCGGCTGCGTGACGACGGCGACGATCTCGACGACGCGCGCCTGATGTAGGCGATGGAGCGCCTCGAGCGACGGCAGCGCGAATTCAGGCGTACCGAGGAATATCGTGCGCGGCCGGTCTACGACGCGGCCGCTCCGGCCTCGGGACCGGTCTCGTCGTCTGGCTCGACGGGGAAAAGGTCCTTCCGGGAGCGAAGCCGATCGACATAGAGGATGCCGTTCAGATGATCCGTCTCATGAAGGATGCACTGAGCGCCGTACCTCTCGCCCTCGAGCACGAACCGTCTCCCCGTGATGTCCGTCGCCGCGAGGCGCGCGGTGGTCGGACGCTCGAGCATTCCATACAGGTTACGCACCGATAGACAACCCTCGCTGGTCTCGTCGACCGCGTCGCTCACCCACTCGACCTCCGGGTTCACCGCGACGATCCCGGCCGCGTCGACGTCGAGGAGGCAGACGCGCAGCGGTACGCCGATCTGCGGCGCGGCGATGCCGACACCGTGCGCAGCGAGCATCGAGGCGAACATGCGCGCCGCCAGCTCCTCGAGCTCGCGTCTGTCGAGGCGCGGCTTCTTCGCGGGAGCGTGCAGGACGGGGTCTCCGACCTGGCGCACGTCGACCGCTCGCGCGGAGATGAACTCGGGCCGCGACCACTTCTCCCGCAGCCCCGGGCCGATCGTCCAGGGCGATCCCTTGACGATCCGCAGCCGCGGCTCGGACGGCTCCGGCTCCTCCGCCGCTGCGGCCTCGGCTTCCTCTTCGAAGTCGCTCAACGGCACCGAGTGTGACAGCCCGGTCCGGGTCCCGCGGCGGGCCGGAAGCCCTACGGGATCGGCTCTGGTTGACAGGGGCCGGGGAGCTCCGGCCCGAGGACCCCAGGGCGTGCGCGTGGGCCCGGTGGCAGCAACGAGGCGGCGTCAGGCGCCGAGGAGCGAGGCGGGGTCCACGTCGATGGTCCAGCCGGGACCCGGCGGCTCGCGGTCGATGACCGCACCCGGGTCCGCACCCCGGAGGACGACCTGCATCCGGTAGTTGCCCGCCCGCTTGGCGGCGAACGCGGGGGCGGGGCCGAGCACCTCGGCGTCGCGTCCCGCGGCCGAGCGCAGCCGCCCTGCCAGGCTCGCTGCGCGCCGAGCCACCGTCTCTTCCCTGCGCGCGCCCGTCTGAAGAAGCAGGAGCCTTCCGAACGGCGGGAAGCCGAAGCGCCGGCGGGCGGCGAGCTCGGCGGCGGCGAAGGCCGCGTAGTCGTGGGTCGACGCCGCGCGGATCGCGTAGTGGTCCGGCAGGTACGTCTGCAGGATGCCGCGTCCCCCGGCGGCGCCGCGACCCGAGCGGCCAAGCACCTGCGCGAGGAGCTGAAAGGTGCGCTCGGCCGCGGTGTGATCCGGGAGGTTCAGCAGCGTGTCGGCGTTGACGACGCCGACGAGGGTCACGCCCGGCAGGTCGAAACCCTTCGCGAGCATCTGCGTCCCGACGATGACCTGGGCCGCGCCGGAGCGCATTCGCTCGAACGCCGCCGCGTGTCCTCCCTTCCCCCGGACGGCATCCCGGTCGAGCCGGATGACCCGCGCCGACGGCACCGTCGCGCGCACCTCCTCCTCCACGCGCTGCGTGCCTACCCCGAGGTGGCGGATGCGGGTGCCGCCGCACCGGGCGCAGGTGGCCGGCGGCCCGGGCTCGTTCCGCCCACAGCGGTGGCACACCAGCCGTCCGTTGGCGTGCCACGCGAACGGGATCTCGCAGCCGGGACACGGCACCACGAACCCGCAGTCACGGCAGAGGATCACCGTCGCCAGGCCTCGTCGGTTGAGGTACAGCATGGCCTGCTCGCCCCTCGCGACGGTGCGGCGCAGCGCGATCCCGAGCGCGCTCGACAGCGTGCCCCGGTTGCCGGCGCGCATCTCGAGCCTGAGGTCGACGACCGTGGTCGGAGGCAGGGGGCGATCGGCGACGCGCGCCGGCATCTCGAGCAGGCGCAGCTCGCCTCCTCGCGCGGCGTACCAGGTGGTGACCCGCGGTGTCGCGGAGCCCAGGACGACCACGCTCCGTGCAAGACGCCCGAGCATCAGCGCCGTATCGACCGCGTGGTACCGAGGATCGCTCTCCTGCTTGTACGTCGGTTCCTGTTCTTCGTCGACGACGATGAGCCCCGGGTCGCGCACCGGAGCGAACAGCGCTGAGCGCGAGCCCACGACGATGTCGGCCGCGCCGTCGAGGACCCGCCGCCATTCGTCGTAGCGCTCCCCAGCGGATAGCGCGCTGTGGAGCACGGCCACGCGCTCGCCGAAGCGCGCGACGAAACGCGCCACGACCTGTGCGGCGAGCGCGATCTCCGGAACGAGCACGATCACCGCGCGACCGCGCGCGATGGCAGCCGTCGCCGCTCGGAGATAGACCTCGGTCTTGCCACTGCCCGTGACCCCGTGGAGCAGGAACGGCGCGCCTTCGTCGAGCGCGCCAAGGATCGCGTCGAGAGCCGCGCGCTGGGTGTCCGTCGCGGGTGCGTCGCGCGTCGGATCCTCGGGCGTGACGGCGAACTCCGGCGGGATGCGCCGGACGGGGCGGCGCGGGACGACGACCAGGCCGCGCGCCGCCAGGCCGCGCGCGGCGTCGGCGGATCCTCCGGCGGAGCGCAGGGCGGCGGCCGTCGTCACGCCGGTCGCGAGTGCGCGCAGGGTGGCGAGCTGGACCGGACCCAGGCGTACGCCCCGCCCGCCCGCCGCCGCACCGCCGTTCACCGTCGGTCCGACCATGTGCCCCGCGGGTGCGAGCCGCTCGGCGCCCGCGCCGCGGGTGGCATCGCCTCCCGCGGGCGTAAGGGCGAAGGTCGCCTCCGTGCGCCCGGCCCCTCCGGCGCGCGGTGCGCCGCGGCTGGCGAGCGCGGGAGGGAGCATCGCGCGGACCGTGTCCGCGAGTGCGCAGCGGTAGTGGTCGGACATCCATCGCGCAAGCGCCAGCTGGTGGCCACCGAGCAGGGGGACGGGATGCGCGAGCGCATCGACCTGACGGAGCTCCTCGCGGCCCGGGACATCGAGCCTCATGACCACCCCGCGGACGACCCGCTTGCCAAAGCCGACGTCCACGAGGTGACCGCAGCCCAGATCGAGGCCGTCGGGAACGGCGTACGTGAAGGTCGCGGCCGGACCGCGGACCCCGGCGAGGACGGCGATCTCCGCGGTGCGCGTCACAGGTCGTAGTGTCGCGGCCTCTTCGCCTCCCGACGGATGATGTCGGCGATCTGGCCGACGGTCTCGTCGATCCTACCGTCGTCGTTGACGACCACGTGGTCGTATTCGGGCGCGGCGGCCACCTCGATCTCGGCGTTGCGCAGGCGCAGCTCGAGCTGCTCCACGCTCTCGGTCCCACGCCCCACCAGACGCCGCCGCAGCGCGTCGACCGATGGGGGCATGATGAAGATCGTCAGCGCCTCGGGCAGCAGCGCCTTGATCTTGCGCATGCCCTGCGGCTCGGGCTTCACGATCACGATCTTGTGCTGCCGAAGCGTCTCGGCGAGGGCGTCGCGGCGAACGCCCTTGAAATCGCCGTGCACCATCGACCACTCGAGGAAGTTGCCCTGCTCGATCTCCTCTCGGAATTTCTCAGGCTCGTAAAAGTAGTAGTCGCGCGCGTGCTGCTCGCCCGGCCGCGGCCTGCGGCTGGTCGCGGTGACGTACACCACGGCATCGTCGAGGACGGTGACCAGCCGGCTGATCACCGTGTCCTTTCCTCCACCGGAGGGCGCGGAGACGATGACCAGCAGTCCCTGGCCCGCGTGCCGATGGGCCTCGGTCGTGCCTGCCTCGCTCACGGGCCCACGATCTCCGCATACGGGTCGGCCGTGACGGCCGGCTCGCCCAGATCGCGCAGGCGGGCCATAAGATCGGGCGCCAGCGGGGCGGTGAACGTCCGCTCTCCCGCATGCGGTAGGCGTACGGTGAGTCGCCAGGCGTGCAGGAACTGGCGCGACAGGCCGCCCGGGTCGCCGCGCCTCCCGTACACCGGATCACCAACGATAGGCAGTCCCGCGAAGGCGAGGTGCACCCGGATCTGATGCGTCCGTCCGGTCACCGGCCGGACGTGCAGGAGCGAGGCGCGCGGGCTGCCCTCCGCGAAGCTGGCCACCCGGTGGAATCGCGTGACGGCATCGCGGCCACCGGCTCGCACCGCCATGCGGCGCCGGTCGTCCGGATCACGAAGGAGCGGCGCTTCGACGACGGCCGGCCGCTCTCCCGGGTCGCCCCACACGAGCGCCACGTACTCCTTGGCGAACGTCTTCGCCTGGAGCTGTCTCGCCAGCGTGAGGTGCGCAAGGTCGGTCTTCGCGATGACCATGACACCGCTGGTGTCCTTATCGAGACGGTGCACGATCCCGGGCCGCGAGGCCGCTCGCCCCGTCTGGGCGGCGATGCGACCGACCACCGCGTTCACCAGAGTGCCGCTGTGGTGGCCGTACGCGGGGTGAACGACCAGGCCAGCGGCCTTGTTGACGACCATCACGTCGGCGTCCTCGAACAGCACGTCGATGGGGATGTCCTCCGGCAGGAGGCTCGGCGCGGGAGGAGGGTCAGGGACCGCGACCTCGACAAGGTCGCCCTCGCGAAGGCGGTGAGCCGGATGCACGGAGTCGCCGGAGACCGTGACGCGGCCATCGCGCGCGAGCCGCTGGATCGCGCTGCGCGACAGAAGGGTGTGCCCGGCGAGGTAGCGGTCGACGCGCTCGCCGCCGACGGTGACGCGAAGCGCGATGCGCCCGCCAGACTCATCCGTCAGGGTCGGAGCCCACACGTCGGAGCGCTCACGCCGTGCGGCGCGCGCTGCCCTGCTGCTGTTCCTCGCGCCACAGCGCGAGCGTGACCGCGAAGATGCCAAGGACGATCGAGGCGTCGGCGACGTTGAACGCCCAGAACCGCAATCCGCCCACGCCCACGTCGACGAAGTCCACGACGTAGCCCTGCCCGAGGCGATCGACGAGGTTGCCGAGCGCGCCCCCAAGTTGCATCCCGAGCGTGGCGGCGACGAGCGGGGAGCGCGCCAGAATGAACCGGTAGTAATAGATGATCGCGGCCACCGCGAGGACCGACAGGACAGATAGCAGGGTCGTGCGCTCTGGCAGGAGGCCGAAGGCCGCGCCGGTGTTCCGCACGTAGCTGATCCGGACGGCGTCGCCGAGGACCTCCCTCGACTCGCCGAGCACGAGTTTCGTCGACACGAGGTCCTTCGTCACCCGGTCGAGCCCGAAGACGAGCGCGGCAACGACGGCGATGAGCGCCGCCTTCCCGGACGTCAGCCTCACGTCACCATCCCCCCGTCGATCACGACGACCTGTCCGGTGATGTACGCCGCATCGTCCGACGCGAGGAAGGCGATGGCACCGGCGACGTCGTCCACCGTCCCGAAGCGGCCGAGCGGGATCTGCTTCAGCAGGTCGTCCTTCACCTGCTGCGGCAGCGGGTCGGTCAGGTCCGTCGCGACGAACCCCGGCGCGACGGCGTTCACGGTGATATTGCGGCTGGCCATCTCCCGCGCGACGGTCTTCGTGAAACCGATGATCCCCGCCTTCGCGGCGCTGTAATTGGCCTGCCCCGCGTTGCCGACGATGCCCGCGATCGACGCGACATTGACGATCCGACCGCCGCGCTGCTTCATCATCGGCCGCATCGCCGCCTTCGTGACGAGGAAGGTCCCCCGCAGGTTGAGATCCATCACCTCGTCCCATTCCAGGGCACTCATGCGGAGCAGGAGGTTGTCGCGCGTGATGCCGGCGTTGTTCACCAGGATGTCCAGGCGGCCGTCGCCGAACGCGAGCGCCTGCTTCACGATCCGGTCGGCCTCGCCGTCGTCGGACACGTCGCCCTGCGCGAGCATCGCGGTGCCGCCGGCCTCCTCGATGAGCCGCGCGGCCTCCGTCGCTGCCTCCACGTTCCCCTTGTAGTTCAGCACGAGCCGCGCGCCGTCGCGCGCGAGGCGCATCGCGGTCGCCCGCCCGATCCCGCG
>JBBPYG010000060.1:0-5417 GCA_038200085.1 Candidatus Limnocylindria bacterium
CGTGCTGCTCGACCTCGGACTCTCGTCGATGCAGCTCGCCGACCAGGGTCGCGGCTTCAGCTTCCGGGCCGGCGGGCCGCTCGACATGCGCGCCGATCCTGGGCTGCCCGTGACGGCGGCCGACCTCGTGAACACCGGGAGTGAGCGCGAGCTCGCGCGCATCTTCGCCACGTTCGGCGAGGAGCGCGAGGCGCGGCGTCTCGCCGAAGCGATCGTGCGCCGCCGCGCGCAGCGACCGTTCACGGCGGCCGATGAGTTCGGACGCTTCGTGGCCGGCGTTAAGACGCAGCGTCCGCGCGGCACCGATCCAGCGACGAAAGTCTTCCAGGCCCTCCGCATCGCGGTCAACGACGAGCTGGGCCACCTGGAGCTGGGTCTCGAAGGCGCCCTTCGCATCCTCCGCCCGGGCGGGCGTCTCGCCGTCATCGCGTTCCACTCGCTCGAGGACCGGGCGGTGAAGACCTTCTTCGCCCGCGAATCGCGCGACTGCATCTGTCCTCCCCACCTCCCCACCTGCGTCTGCGGGCATCGCGCGGGTCTGCGCGTGGTCGAGAGGCGTCCGCTCACCGCGGACGCGGACGAGACCGCGCGCAACCCGCGCGCCCGCAGCGCACGGCTCCGCGTCGCCGAGCGCCTCGCGACGGCCGCCTGAAATGGCGGTCACTTCGCAGGTCCTACGCGCGCCACGCCCGCGTACGCCGGTCCGTCCCGCCCGCGTCGCGGCCACCTCCCGCGCTCCCGCCCGCTCCGCGCGGCGCCTTCCGCATGGCACCTGGGAGCTCCGGTCCTTCGCAGGCGCGGCCGCGGCGATCCTCGTGTTCTTCCTGGTGGCGCTGGTCTATGTGTCCGCGACCACGACCCTCTCCGCGACCGGGTATGAGAGCCAGCGGCTGGAGCAGCAGCGCGACGAGCTGCGCCGCCAGAACGCGCTGCTCGAAGTAGAGGTGGCGCGCCTGGACTCGCCGACGCGGATCGTGGCCGAAGCCAAGCGTCTCGGCCTGGTGCACCCGGCGCAGGTCACCGTCGTTTCACCGGAGTCGCTCTCGATCAAGCGCTGAGCACCAGCCGTCGCGACGAGGAGGAAGCGTTGGAGCCGGTGACCCACCGTCGCCTGCGGGTGCTCTTCGCGCTCTTCGCGGTCGCGACGGTCGTCCTCTCCCTGCGCACGGCGTACTGGCAGACGCTCGGCCGGGACCAGCTTCTCGCGCAGGCGACGGTCCAGATCCGCAGCGACCTCGTCCTCGCCGCGAACCGCGGCGTCATCCGGGACCGCACCGGCGCGATCCTCGCGACCACCGTGCCCCTCCGGTCGCTGTACGCCATTCCCGCGCGCATGCCCGACCACGCCGCTGCGGCGACGGCCCTCGCGCCGCTCCTCGGAATGACCGTGGCCGACATCCGCGAGCGGCTGGACTCCGGCGCCGAGTGGCTGTACCTGCGGCGGCGCCTGGCCGAACCGGCCGCCGATGCCGTCGCGGCGCTCGCGCTTCCGGGGCTCGGGTTCGAGCTCGAGCCCAAGCGCCTGTACCCGAACGACGCGATCGGGGCGCACGTCCTCGGTTTCGTCGACGATGAAGGGGTCGGCCGGTCCGGCATCGAAGGCCGGTACGACGACGTGCTGAGCGGGCGCTCCGGCAGCCTCGTGGTCGAGCGGGACCCCGCGAACCGCACGCTCGCCGTCGGGCTGCGATCCGCGATACCGCCGCGTGACGGCAGCGACCTGACCCTCACGCTCGACCTGGCCGTTCAGGCAGCGGCGGAGCGCGAGCTCGCCCTCGCGCTACAGAAGGAGAAGGCGACCGGCGGGAGCGTCGTCGTGCTGGACCCGCGTGACGGCGCCGTGATCGCGCTTGCGTCCGCGCCGTCCTTCGACCCCGGGCACGTCGGCGCCGCCGCGAGCCAGTCCCTCCGCGACCACGCGACTGGCCTCGTGTACGAGCCCGGGTCCACGATGAAGGCCATCACGATCGCGGCAGCGATCGACCAGCACGTCGTCACGCCGACGACCACCTACAACGACGTGGGGTACGCGGTCGTGGGCGGCCGCGTCCTGCACAACGCCCTCGGCAAGTCCTACGGGACCACCACCGTCACGCAGATCCTCGAGCGGTCCGCTAACGCCGGTGCCGCGTTCGTCGCGGGAAAGCTCGGCGCGGATCAGCTGCACCGCTACCTCGAGGCGTTCGGCTTCGGCGCGCCGACCGGGATCGACCTCGTCGGGGAGGCCGGCGGCGAGGTCCGTGCGCTCGCCGAGTGGTACCCAGTCGACGTCGGAACGGTGGCCTTCGGCCAGGGCATCTCGGTCACGCCGCTGCAGCTCGCGAGCGCCTATGCGGCCATCGCGAACGGGGGTACCCTCTACCGTCCGTACGTCGTGGCGAGCCGGCGCGATGCGGACGGGGAGCACCGCACCGCGCCGGTCGCCGTGCGCCGCGTCATCTCCGAGGACACCGCCGCGTCGCTGCGCCGCATGCTCCTGTCCACCGTCGACAACGGCATCGCGAAGAACGCCTCGATCACTGGTTTCAGCGTCGCCGGGAAGACGGGGACGGCGGAGATCGCGGGGAGCGACGGCAAGTACATCGACGACCAGTACGTGAGCTCTTTCGCCGGTTTCGCGCCCGCGGAGGATCCGCGTTTCGTCGCCGTGATCGTCCTCGAGCGCCCGCAGTCCAGGCTGCTCGGCACGCTTACGGCCATGGCGGCCTTCCGCGGCATGGCCCTCGACGCGCTCCGCTACGCCCGCGTGCAGCCCGATCGCGCCAGGTAACGCGCTCCTCGCCAGCGCTCCGGGCAGGGCGGTGAAGACCATAGGATTTCCGGCGGTGTTCACCCTCGAGCGGCTTCTCGCCGCGACCGGCGGCCGTCTCGCGCGCGGCGCTGGCCGGCCTGGGACGACGTTCAGCGGAGGGGTCATCGACTCCCGTGTGGCATTTCCTGGCAGCGTCTTCTTCGCGCTCCGCGACGTGCGCGACGGGCACGACTTCGTCGCCGACGCGCTGGCCGCCGGCGCCGCCGCGGCCGTCGTCGAGCGCATCCCCGATGACGTCGCGGCGGACGCGGTGCTCGTCCAGGTCCCGAGCGCGGCGGTCGCGCTCCGGCGCCTGGCCGACGCGCAGCGCGACGCCCATCCCATGCCCGCGGTCGGCATCACCGGCAGCCACGGCAAGACCACCGCGAAGGAAGCCGCCGCGGGGGCGGTAGGCGCCCGCTATCGGGTGCTGCGCTCGCCGGCGTCGTTCAACAACGAGCTCGGCGTCCCCCTGACGTTCCTCTCCGCGGAGTCGAGCCACGAGGTCGCGGTCATCGAGCTCGGCTTCTACGTTCCGGGGGAGATCGCCGACCTCTGCCGGCTGGTCCGGCCCCGGATCGGGATCATCATCGCGATCCCGGACCGCCCGCCCCACTTCTCCCGGACGCCCAGCCTCGAAGCGATCGCCTCTGGCAAGGCCGAGCTCATCGAGGCGCTTCCCGAGGGTGGCGTCGCGCTGCTGAACGGCGACGATCCCCGGGCCCGCTCGCTGGCGCCCCGGACCCGCGCGCGGGTCGTCCTGTTCGGCGAGGGACCGGACAGCCACCTCCGCGCGACCGCGATCGAGGACCGCGGGCTCGCGGGGACGGGTTTCCGCGTCGCCTGGGAGGGGCGCGAAGCGTCGGCCCGCATGCCGCTGCCCGGGCGTCACCTTGTCGTCTGCGCGCTCGCCGGGATCGGCGCCGCCGTGACGCTCGGCGTGCCGCTCGAGGAGGCCGCCGTAGGCGTCGAGACGATGGAGCGGCCGGCGCATCGGATGAGCGTCAGGCAAGGCCCCGGCGTCACCGTGATCGACGACTCGTACAACGCGAGCCCGGCGGCGGTCCAGGCCGCGCTCGCGGTCCTGCGGAGCGCGGGCTCGCGCCGCGTCGCGGTGCTCGGCGACATGCTCGAGCTCGGCGCGTTGTCCGCCGACGCGCACGAGGATGCCGGCCGCGAGGCCGCGCGCGCGGCCGATCTGCTGATCGGCGTGGGCGAGCTCGCGGGCACCATCGTCAGCTCCGCCCGTCGCGCCGGCCTCGAGCAGACGCACCGCGCCGCGGACGGCGCTGAGGCGCTGCTGCTGCTCCGGCGCCTGGTGCGTCCGGGGGACACGGTCCTAATCAAAGGCTCGCGCGCCCTGGCCCTCGATCGGCTTGCCGACGCGTTCGTCGGACCGGAGGCGCGCGTGCCGGCGGAGCGCTAATGCCGATCCTCGCGCTCGGCGTGCTGCTAGCCGCGTTCCTGCTTGGCCTCCTCCTAGGAGGTCCGTACATCCGCCTCCTGCGTCGCATGCAGATGGGGAAGCAGATCCGTCGCGACGGTCCGCAGTCGCACCTGGCGAAGCAGGGAGTCCTCACGATGGGCGGGGCGCTCGTCATCGGCGTCGTCGCAGTGCTCGCCGCGCTCGTGTTCCTGCTGATCCCCGAGGCGGAGCGCGGCGACTACGTCGCCCAGACGATCGCGCCGCTTTCCGCGCTGCTGGTCGTCGGCGTGCTCGGCGCGATCGACGACTACGTGAACGTCGTGTACGGCTTCGGCATCCGCGGGCGGCACAAGCTCGTGTGGCAGCTCATCGTCGCCATCGTCGTGGCCGTCTACATCCAGCGCCACTTCGGCGTGACCGGCGTGTACGTGCCGCTCGTCGGCGAGTGGCAGATCGGGGCGCCCGCGTTCGTCGTGCTCGCCGTCGTCGCGATCGTCGGCACCTCGAACGGCGTCAACATCACCGACGGGCTCGACGGCCTCGCGGGCGGGACGTGCGTGTTCGCGTTCCTCGCCTTCGCTTTCATCGCGGCGGCGCGCGGCTTTCCCTGGCTCGTCGTGTTCTGCGCCGCCATCGTCGGAGCGCTCCTCGCGTTCCTGTGGTTCAACGTGCACCCGGCCGAATTCATCATGGGCGACGTGGGAGCGCTCGCGTTCGGCGCGACGCTCGCGGTGGTCGCGCTCACGACCGGCTTCGCGGTGCTCCTGCCTATCGCCGGCATCATCTTCGTCGCGATGACCGGCTCGGTCATCATCCAAGTCGCGAGCTTCAAGCTGCGCGGGAAGCGCGTGTTCCGCATGGCGCCCTTCCACCATCACCTCGAGCTGATGGGCTGGCCAGAGGAGAAGGTCACGATCCGCTTCTGGCTCATCGGGGCGCTCGCCAGCATCGTCGCCGCGATCCTCGCGTTCGCGACGCCCGTTTGAGCCTCATCTTCGATCCCCCCGTCCGCCCCGAGGATCTCGCCGCGCGGCGCGTGACCATCGTTGGCCTCGGAAAGGGACGCACGACCGCGGGGCTCGCGCGGTTCCTCGTCGATGTCGGCGCCCGGGTCACGGTCAGCGACGCGAAGCCCGCCGCGCAGCTCGCTGAGGGCATCGCGCGCCTCGGCGACCTCCCGGTCGAGCTCCGGCTCGGCCC
>JBBPYG010000061.1:0-20668 GCA_038200085.1 Candidatus Limnocylindria bacterium
CGGGGCCGCATCCAGCTCATCCGCCTCCTGGTGGGTTCGGAAGCGGCACCCGCCGCGGGCCTCGTCGGGCACCTCGAGGCATGCCTGGTCTGCCGCGCGTGCGAGACCGTGTGTCCGTCGAACGTGCCGTTCGGCCGGATCATGGAGGGAGCGCGGGAGGTGCTCGGCGAGCGCCACCGGAGCGGTCTGCGCACGCGGCTGGCGCGTCGCGTGGGACTCGTGGTGCTCGCGCGGCCCCGCTTGGTCGGGGCGGCGACGACGGCCGCGCGCGTGTACGCCGCCAGTGGAGTCCAGAGCGTCGTGCGCCGCTGGCGGCTCCTCCCGCGGACGCTGTCGGCGATGGAGTCGCTGCTCCGGCGCCCCGAGGGCGCCGCGTTCCGCCCCGGCGCCCGATCCGCGCGACCGGCATCCGCGGGACCGGCATCCGCAGGGTTGCCGACGGCCCCGGCCGCGTCACTCCAGCGCGGCGGCGTCGAGTTCTTCGCGGGATGCGTGATGCGGTCGGCATTCGGAGACAGCGACCGCGCGACGGTGCGCGTCCTCGAGCGCAGCGGGTACGAGGTGAGCGCCCCCGCCGCGCAGGTCTGCTGCGGGGCGCTCCACGCGCACGCGGGCGACGGCCGCGGAGCGCGGCTGCTCGCGAAGAAGAATGTCGTCGCCTTCGGAGACGGCAACACGCGCATCGTCGCGAATGCCGCCGGTTGCGGCGCCCACCTCAAGGCGTACGGCGAGGTGCTCGCAGGGGATCCACCGTGGCGCGACCGCGCACGGCGATTCGCGGCCCGCGTGAGCGACGCGAGCGAGATCGCGACCCCGCGCGCGGGCGCGCTCAGTGGCGGCGCGCCACGCCATGCCGCGCGTCGAGACCCCGCTGCGGGGGACGCTGTCCGCGCGCCGTCGCCGGCGCTCCGTGTCGTCTACCAGGACGCGTGCCACCTCGCGCATGGCCAGGGCATCCGCCGCCAGCCGCGCGACCTTCTGCGCGCCCTGTCCGGCGTCCAGCTCGTGGAGATCGCGGACGGCGAGCGCTGCTGCGGGAGCGCCGGCATCTACAACCTCACGCATCCCACCGTCGCGCGCGAGCTCCAGCGGCAGAAGGTCCAGGCGATCGCGGCGGCGCGGCCGGACGCGGTCGTGAGCGCGAACCCGGGCTGCATCCTCCAGATCGAGGCGGGATTGCGGGACGCGGGTCTGCGAGTCCCCGTGGTGCACCTCATGCGCTTCCTCGACGACCCGGCGCGCACCAGCGGGCGCTGAGCCTCGCCCTTCAAGCGGGATCCGCAGAAAAGTGCGAAAATAGTGTCGTCATGAGCGTCTCTCGTTCGACCTACCGACACCGCCTCAGCTCCGAAGACGTGCGCAAGGGACGGATCCTCATCACCAAGGACGCTTGGAAGCTCTTCCCCGATCCCGGCGAGAAGGTCGCGCTGCGAATCGGCGCGCGCCGCTTCGACGCCGAGATCAAGGCCGAGCGCTGCGAGTGCGTGCCGCCGCAGCACGAGCACTACCACTTGCTCTGCTCCGCGCTCAAGGGTCAGACGGGCTTCAAGGCGAACGCGCTCGTCGTGATCGCCCGCGACTCCGATGGCGGCTACCGCTTCGTCGAGGAGCGCGGCTAGACTGACGGCCGTGGCGGTCTACGTCCTCATCCACGTGTTCGGCACCGTGCGCGACGAACTGGACCGCGCTGAGAGCGGCAAGCGTTCGTATTCCGGCTGGCTGCGGCGCTTCGTCGCGGATACGCCACCGCGCATCACCGAGATCGCCCGGCTCGTGGACCTCCTCGGCGAGCACGGCTGGAAGCTCAGCGGCTCGCCGTATGACTGCGACGTCATGCTCGAGAGAGGGGTGACGCGCGAGCTGGCCGAGCAGGAGCTGCGCCGCGCGGAGATATGGGATCGCCTCGTCAAGGTCGCCTCGCCCGACGACGACGGCCACGCCGTCTGGAAAGAACATCCCGAAGGCCGGACGGGCGCGCCGCGCCGCCGCCGGCGCGTGCGCCGTCCCCCGACGCGCGAGCAGGGCGGCAACTAGCCGGGTTTGCCCCACCCGCTCGGCGACGAGCTCACCGAGCTCCACGTGCATCTCGGCGGCGCGGTCGATCCAGCGGCGATGTGGCGCCTCGCGCACGCGCAGGGGATCCGCCTTCCCACCAAGGATTACTGGGAGTTCGTCGACCTCATCACCGTGCGGAAGGGCGCGCGCAAGTCGTTCGAGGCATACCTCGCGCTCTTCCACCTGACCGAGCTCATCCAGTCGAGCCCGCTCGCCGTCGAGGAGTCGGTCTACCAGGTCGTCAGCGGCGCTTATCGCAAGGCGAACATCACCACGCTCGAGCTGCGGTTCAACCCGATGAAACGGAACCGTGGAGGCGAGCAGGACCTCGACCACATCATCGTCGCGTCGACCCGCGGCCTCGACCGGGCGCGCCTCGAGTACCCCGTCCGCGCCGGTCTGATCCTCTGCCTCGACCGCACTTTCGACCGCGCGCTCAACCAGATCATCGTCGACAAGGCGATCGCGTACCGCGACCGGGGCATCGTGGCGATCGACATCGCCGGCGGACGCAACGCCGCGTTCCGGTATCGCGACTACGCGGACATGTTCGCGCGCGCGCGCTCCGTCGGCCTGGGGCTCACGGTGCACGCGGGAGAGGACGAGGACTGGCATTCCGTCGATGAGGTGGTCGAGCACCTGCGGCCGGACCGTATCGGCCACGGCATCCATGCGGCGCAGGATCCGGACCTGTGCGACCGCCTGGCCGAGAAGGGCATCCATCTCGAGATCTGCCCTTCGTCGAACCTGGACAGCGGCGTAGTGAAGGACGTGCGGGAGCTCGGTGCGTTCATCGCGACGTTCCGCGAGCACCACGTGCGCTTCAGCTTCAACACCGATGGCCCGGAGATGCTCGAGACGACGCTGCGGGAGGAGCTGCGCTTCGCCGTCCGCAGCGGCCTCGTGTCCAAGGAGGAGCTGGCGCAGTGCGGCGAGTGGGCGCGGGAGGCATCGTTCGTGCGGAACGGCCGAGCGTGAGGTCGGACCGAGCGGCGCTGCTGCGCCTCGTTCTCGTGTGCGCCGGCTGGGCCGCGGGCGCGGTGGTCACCTACGCGCTGGGCCTGCGCCTTCTCGACCCGCTGCCGTCCGCGCTCGCCGCGGCCGGCGTGTACGCCGCCACCGGCCCGGTGCTCGCCGCACCGACCCGGCGGCGCGACGTGCGCTACTGGCGGGGGCGCCCCATCGACGAGACGCGCTGGCGGCGCTGACGCAGGCTCGCGCTCACTTGCCGGACTCGGTGTCCGCCGCGGGCGCCGCGACGCGGGCCGCCACGGCCTCTGTCCCCGGCTTCACGCCGGGACGCGCGCCGAACGACGCCGCGCGAAGGACGTCCATCTCGGAGCCGTTGTCGGGACGCACGACGAATGGGGCGAGTGCCCAGACGATGTCGCGAAGGGGGATGGGGTCCTCGATCGCGCGCCCGAAGCGGGCCGTGACGAAGCCCAGGTATTCGTTGGGCCCGACGAGCCGGCGGACCTCCACGCGCTCGGTCGCGGCCGCGGGCACGCAGTCGGCGTGCGTGAGCGCGAAGCCGCGGTCCGCCTGCCCGGCGGCCGTCCAGGACACGATCGCCTCGGCCGGCGCGACGGCGCGCCCGCAGCCGTCGCACACGAGGTCGTATTCGCTCACGCCGACGGCGACTATAGCCACTGACAGAATGGTCCTTCGATGAGCCAGCGCTACGGGTCCTGGGGCCGCATCCTGCGCGTCGACCTCACGCGCGGCACCACCGCCGTCGAGGAGATGGACGAGGAGACGTTCCGCCTGCACCCGGGCGGGCGTGCCCTCATCGCCCACTACCTGCTGCGCGAGCTGCCGGCCGGGGTCGATGCGCTCGGCCCCGAGAACGTGCTCGTCTTCGCCATGGGCGTGCTCACCGGCACGCCGCTGTCCGGCGCCTCCCGGCACGCCGTCGGCGCGAAATCCCCGCTCTCCGGCGGCTTCGGCGAGGCCGAGGTCGGCGGATTCTGGGGCGCGGAGCTCAAGCGCGCGGGCTGGGACGCGATCGTGGTCACGGGCGCAGCCGCCTCTCCCGTGTACCTCTGGATCAAGGACGACGCGGTGGAGCTGCGCGACGCCTCCCATCTCTGGGGGCTCGAGGTAATGGATACCGAGGAGACGCTGAAGGCCGAGGTGGGCGAGCGCCTCGCGCGCGTCTGCGAGATCGGCCCCGCCGGCGAGAACCGCGTTCGCATCGCCGGGATCGTTAACGACTTCAAGGACATCGCGGGCCGCGGCGGGCTCGGCGCGGTGATGGGAAGCAAGAAGCTGAAGGCGATAGTTGTGAAGGGGAGCCGGATCCTGCCGCTCGCCGATCCGCCGAAGGTGAAGGAGGTCGGCCGCTGGGTCGCGGACACGCTCCAGCAGTCCCATTGGGCATTCCACAACTTCGGCACCGGCATGGGTCTCGACGGCTACACCCGCGTCGGTGGCATGGCCGTGCGCAACTACGAGGGGGGACCCTTCGAGGAGGCGGCCGAGATCAGCGCCGAGGCGCTGGTGGAGAAGGGCTATCGCGTCAAGATGGAGGCGTGCTGGGCGTGCGCGGTCCGCTGCAAGAAGGTCGTGAAGATGGAGCAGCCGTACCAGATCGACCCGAAGTACGGCGGTCCCGAATTCGAGTCAATCGCGGCGCTCGGATCGGACTGCGGCGTCGGCGACCTCGCGCTGATCGCCAAGGCGAACGAGCGTTGCAACGCGGTCGGTATCGACACGATCTCCTACGGCGCGATCGTCGCGTGGGCGATGGACCTGCGGAAGCACGGCATCCTCCCCGACGCGGAGCTCGATGGCGAGCCGCTGGAGTTCGGGAACGGGAAGGCCGTGCTCGCCGGCGTCGATGCCGTCGCGCACCGGCGCGGCCTCGGCGCGGTGCTGGCCGAGGGCTCGGTCAGGGCCGCCCGCGAGCTCGGCGGCGCGGAATGGTTGACCGCGGTGAAGGGCCTCGAGATCGCGATGCACGATCCGCGGCAGCGCACCGAATACGGACGGCAGGTGCGCATCTCGTACGCGACGAGCCCGAGCGGCGGCGACCACATGAACTCGAACCTGCCCTCTCGCAGCATGCGCAACACCGTCGGGATGTGCTTTTTCCTCAAGTACGACGACCCGAAGATGGCGGACATCGTCAACGCGGTCACCGGTTGGACGCTCGACGAAGCGCAGCTCCTCGACCACGGCGAGCGGGGGCTCGCGCTCGCGCGCCTCTTCAACCTCCGCGAGGGCTTCGGGACCGCCGACGACGCGCTGCCCGCGCGCGTCATGGGCCCGCACGTGTCGGGGGTGCTCTCCAAGGTTCGCCTCGACGCGGACGACCTCGCGGAGAAGATCCGCGAGTACTACCGCGAGCGCGGCTGGAGCGACGATGGCGTGCCGCTGCCCGCCACCCTCGAGCGCCTGGGGATCGCCGGGTACGCCACCACGTGACGCGGGATGTCGCGATGGGCGGGCCGCTCGGGCGGGCGCGACGGGTGGCCCGCTGACCTGAGGCCGGGTCCTCAGCGTGCCACCCCGAACAGGCCGATACGAGATGCCACGGGCCAAGTACGGCTTCGCGCCGCTGCGCAAAGCCGATCTGCCCCTGGCCGAGCGCTGGCTGCGCCAGCCCCACGTGCGACGGTGGTGGGACGAAGGCGAGGCGGGCTATCCCGCTGGAACGCTCGCGGAATACCGGGAAGCGATCGACGGCGCCGATCCGACCCGGATGTTCGTCATCACCATCGACGGGCGGCCGGCGGGCCTCATCCAGTCGTACCTCATCGGCGACCATCCCGACTACGCGGCCGCTCTCGCCCTCGAGTGGCCCGCGGTCGGCGTCGACGTGTTCATCGGCGAACCCGGGCTCCTCGGGCTGGGGCACGGCCCGGCGCTCCTGCGACGCTTCGTGCGCGACGTCGTGTTCGCCGAGTACACGTCGATCGCTGTGTGATCGGGCCCTCGACCGACAACCTCCCGGCGATACGCGCGTACGAGAAGGCCGGCTTCCGCCACTTCAGGGACGCGCAGGTGCCCGGCGAGCCGACCGCCGAGCACCTCATGGTCATTTCGCGGGAGGACGCGCCTCCCGGCTGAGGTCCCCGGGCAGCGGTGCTTACCCGGCGCCTCGCACGCGCCTGCGGCACCATGCTGGCAGCGATGCGCATCCTGCTGACGGGATTCGAGCCGTTCGCCGGGCGGGCGGTCAACCCATCGTGGGAGGCGGTGCGAGAGCTGGACGGCGAGGTCCTCGCAGGCGCGTGGATCCGCGCGCTGCGCGTCCCCGTAGTGTGGCGGCGATCGGTCGAGACGATCGTCCGCGAACTCGAACGCGAGCCGGTCGACGCGCTCATCATCGGCGGCATGGCGTACGGCCGCGCGTCGGTGAACGTCGAGGCGCTCGCTCACGCGATCGGTGACGCGCCGTGGGCGGAGGACAACGAGGGACGGGCGCTCGCCGGCGCGCGGAGCGATGACGACGCGTCGGGACCGGACGCGCTCCTCGCGACGGCGCCGGTGCGCGCGATCGCGGCGTCGCTCAACGCGAATGGGATCCCGGCCGTCGTCTCCTGGGACGGCGGGGCGTTCGTCAGCAACGCGACGCTGTACGGCGCGCTGCGCTACGCGCGCGACGAGGGCCTGGCGCTGCGCACCACCTACCTGCACGTCCCCGCGACGCCGGAGATGACCACCGGCACCGCGATGCCGTCGCTCGAGCTGCGGGTGCTGGTGCGCGCCTTCCGCATCGCGTGCGAGACGGTCGCGACACACCAGGGACCGGATCTGCCGCTGCGACGGTGGCCGACCGCCCTGCCGCCTCTCGAATCCGGCTGAGCGCAGCGTGCCATCATTCCCGCGCGCGCTGGGAGGTCGTCTACGTGGGACTGCTCGAAGGGAAACGCGCTCTCGTCATGGGAGTGGGGAACAAGCGCAGCATCGCGTGGGGGATCGCGTCCGCGTTCCAGCGTGAGGGCGCGCAGCTCGCCTTCAACTACGCCACGGACAGGCTGAAGGAAAACGTCGTCGAGCTCGTGAACTCGCTGCCGGACCACGAGGCCATCCCCCTGGTGCCGTGCGACGTCACGAAGCAGGAGGAGGTCGACGCGCTCTTCGCCGGGCTCAGGGATCGCTGGGGCAGCCTCGACGTGCTCGTCCACTCGATCGCGTTCTCCCCGGTGGACGAGCTCCGCAACCGGTTCGTCGAGATCACGCGCCAGGGCCTCGCGACGACGATCGAGATCAGCGCCTACTCCCTGATCGGGATCTGCCGCGCGGCCCTCCCGCTGTTCGAGGCCGCGGGAGGAGGATCGGTGATGTCCCTCACCTTCAACGCCGTCGAGCGGGTCGTGCCGAGCTACAACGCGATGGCGATGGCCAAGGCGGTGCTCGAGGCCGAGACGCGGTACCTCGCCGCGGACCTCGGTGCGTCCAACATCCGGGTGAACGCGATCTCCGCGGGTCCGCTGAAGACGCTGGCCGGCAGCGCGGTCAAGGGGATATCCGCGGCGCGTGACCTCATGGAGCTGAAGGCGCCGCTGCGAAGGAACATCACGCAGGATGAGGTGGGCAACGTCGCTGTGTTCCTCGCGAGCGAGATGTCGCGCTGCGTCACGGGCGCGACGATCTTCGCCGACAACGGCTTCAATATCCTGGGCGTGAGCTCGTAGCCCGCGCGCGCGACCCCTCCGACCGTTAGCATTCGCCGCCGAGTGAGGGCCGTCCGACTCTTCGCGCTTCTTTCAGTGCTCACGGGCGCGCTGCTGGTCGCGTCGGGCACCCCCGCGCTCGCCGCCGATACCCGTCAGGGTCAGGCGATCACGGTGGCCGCGGGCGAAACGGTGGACGACGACCTCTACGCGTTCGCCGGGACGATCGCGATCCTCGGTACGGTGCGCGGGGACGTCGTCGCCTTCGGCGGCACCGTGACGGTCGACGGGACGGTCGGGGGCGACCTCATCGTCGGGGCCGGCACGACGACGGTGCGAGGCCAGGTCGCCGGCAGCGTTCGCGTGGCCTCCGGCAACGTGACCATCGATGGCCGCGTGGGCGAGGACGCGCTCGTCGGCAGCGGAACGCTCAACATCGGCCCCGGCGGGCGTATCGGCCGCGACGTCCTGGTCGCCGGAGGCACGGGCATCGTGAGCGGCGAGATCGTGCGCAACCTACGCGGCGCGATGGGCGATGCCACGCTCGATGGAAGGATCGGCGGGGATACCGTCCTCGACGTCGGCACGCTGCGGCTGGGCGATCGCGCCGCGCTCGAGGGCGGGCTCGTGTACACGAGCGAGCGGGAGGCGGAGCGGGCCGCCGGCGCGACGGTCCGCGGGACCGTCGAACGACGCACCCCGCCGCGCGCGGCGCAGAGCGATCCGACGACGCGCACCGTCGGCCTCGTCGTCGATTGGCTTCGCGGGTTCGTGGCGTTCGCGGTCCTCGGTCTGGTGATGCTGCTCGTCCTGCCCGCGGCCATGCGCCGTTCGGCCGACACGCTCGCGAGCTCGCCGCTGGTCAGCCTCGGGATCGGCGCCGCCGTCCTCGTGGGCGTGCCCCTGGTCGCGCTGATCGTGTTCATCCTCGGGCTCCTGATCGGCGGCTGGTGGCTCGGCGCGCTCGCCCTCGCGCTCTACCTCGTCGCGATCGCTGCGAGCGTCCCCGTGGTGGCGCTCGCGATCGGCAGGTCGCTGTTCGCGGCCGTGCGCCGCGGAGACAGGGGCATCATCTGGGCGTTCCTGCTCGGCCTGGTGATCCTGCTGCTGGTCGCCGCGATCCCGGTCGTCGGCGGCATCGTCTACTTCGTCGCGATCGTCCTTGGCCTCGGAGCGCTGACGGTCGCCGCCCGCCGCCACCAGGCGCCCGCGGTCGTCCGGACCGACGCCTCGCTCACCCGCGTCTCGGGGCCTTCCTCGGCCTAGGGGCACGCCGCTCACGTCCCGACATGGTCTGATACGCGGGAGCGAGCTACCTCAGCGGTCGAACCGGAAGCCGCGTAGCCACGGCAGCTCGGCGCCGATCGTCGTTGGCCGGCCGTGGCCGGGATACACCTTCGTGTCGGGGGGCAGGGCCGCGACGCGTCGCAGGCTCGTCTCCATCTGATCGGCGTCTCCGCCCGGCTGATCCACGCGGCCGACGTTCCCGGCGAACAGGACGTCCCCCGAGAACAGCAGGCCGTGCAGCGGCAGGTGGAAGCACGTCGATCCCTCGGTGTGTCCCGGCGTGTGCAGCGCGTGGAGCTGAGTGTCCGCGAGATACGGAAGAGCACCTTCCTCGATGAGGTCGTCGGCCACCGCCCGCACGGCCGCGGGGATGGCACCCGACGAGCGGGTCGCGGCGAGCTCGAGCCGGTACGCGTCGGCGCGGTGGATCGCGAGCCGCGCCGCGGTCGCGCTCTTGACCGGCGCGTTGGCGAAGACGTGGTCGGGATGCCCATGCGTGTTCAGGATCTCGATGACCTTCACACCCTGCTCCCGCACCGCCGCGAGCACCTCGCGCTCGCCCATCGACGGATCGACGATGAGCGCCTCGTTCCGATCGTCGATGACGACGTACGCGCCGTTATCGTACGGCGGGACGCGATAGGCGAGCACTTTCACCGTCGGGATCCTTGGTCACAGCGTACTAACATCGCGGCGATGCGGGACGCGGTCGAGAACACGGCACCGGCCGTCGGCGTCACGCTCGGTCGTCCCGCCGTCCTGGCGAGCAAGCACATGGTCAGCTCGAGCCATTACCTGGCGTCGCTCGCGGGTCTGCGCATGTTCCCGCGTGGCGGGAGCGCCGTGGACGCGGGAATCGCGGCCGGGATCGCCCTGAACGTCATCGAGCGGCACCTCACAGACTTCGGCGGGGTCGCGCCGATCATGGTGTTCCGCCCGGGCATGACCGAGCCGGAGACGATCGACGGTCTCGGCCGCTGGCCGGCGAGTTGCGATCTCGCGACGTACCGCGCGCGGTTCGGCGACGACATGCCGGTCGGCACCCCGCGTTCGGTCACGCCCGCGGCCGCGGATGCCTGGCTGACCGCGCTCGCGCGCCACGGCCGGCTGACGCTGGGCGAGGTGCTCGCGCCGTCGATCGAGCTCTGCGATGGCTTCCCCGTGTATCCGCGGCTCGCTGCCGCGATCGCGCGCCTGGAGCACCAGCTGCGGGGCTGGCCATCCAGCGCGCGGGTGTTCCTCCCGGGAGGCCGCACGCCCGGCGTCGGCGAGATCCTCGTACAGGAGGAGCTCGGAGGGCTGCTCCGGCGGCTCGCGGCGATCGAGGCGGCGCACGCCGGACGCGGCCGCGCCGCGGCGATCATGGCCGCGCGTGACGCGCTCTACCGCGGGGACATCGCGGGCGAGATCGCGGACTTCATGCGCGCACAGGGCGGATGGCTGACGGCCGAGGACCTCGCGGCGCAGCACGTGACGATCGCGCCGAGCGTGCGCACGACTTACCGCGGATTCGAGGTGCACGCCTGCGGTCCGTGGAGCCAGGGACCGCTGGTGCCGATGACGCTGAACCTTCTCGAAGCTGACGATGTGGCCGGCTTCGGCCCGGGTTCCGTCCGGTTCCTGCACCGCTACACCGAGGCGATGAAGCTCGCGTGCGCCGACCGCGAGGCGTTCTTCGGCGACCCCGAGCAGGTCGACGTCCCGATCGCAGGACTGCTCGACAAGGGATACGCGGAGGAGCGTCGCGCGCTCATGCGCGACGATCGTGCGTGGCCGGAGCTGCCACCGCCCGGAGATCCCTGGCGTTACGAGGGCAGGACCGGTGCAGCCGGGTTCCGTCCGCTCGCCGCTTCGGGAGTCGGTGCGTCCGACACCTCGTATGTGTGCGCGATGGACGCGGAAGGGAACGCGTTCTCGGCGACGCCCTCGGACCCGGGGCTTGGCGCCCCGCTCGTGCCCGGTCTCGGTCTCATCGTCTCCACGCGGGGAGCGCAGCTGTGGACGACACCGGGCCATCCCTCGGCGATCGCGCCGGGCAAGCGCCCGCGCCTGACGCCGAATCCCGCGCTGCTCATGCGCGATGGGCGCGCGTACATGCCCTTCGGCTGCCCTGGCGAGGACGCGCAGTGCCAGGCGATGGTCCAGACCGTCTGCAACATCGTCGACTTTCGCATGAACGTTCAGGAGGCGATCGAAGCTCCCCGCGTGATCTCACGGAGCTTCCCCTGGTCGTTCCATCCCCACGCGTACGAGCCCGGCGTGCTGACGGTGGAGGACCGCATCCTCCCGGAGGTGCGCGAAGCGCTCGCCGCCCTCGGCCACCGCGTACGCACGCTGCCTTCGTTCACGCCGGCGGCGGCCGGCGTGTGCGCGATCCGCACGCTCGACACAGGCGCGCTCGAGGGCGGCGCCGACCCGAGGCGGGAGAGCTATGCCGTCGGCTGGTGAGGACGCGCGCGTCACCGCGTGGCGCGCGGAGTTCCCGATCGCCGAGCAGTTGATCTATCTCAATAACTGCTCGCTCACCCCGCTGCCGCGCCGCGGCGAGGCGGCGCTCACCGAGTACGCGAGGACGTGGTCCTCCCTCGGAGGCCGTGCCTGGTTCGATCACTGGGTCGGCGTCCTCGACGACCTGCGCGCGGATTTCGCCGGGGTCCTCGGTGCCGACGCCGGCGAGGTCGCGCTCGCTCCGGCAGCCTCGGCCGCGCTGGTCGGGGTCGCGTCCAGCTTCGACTACACCAGTCGCCCGAAGGTCGTGGTCTCGGACATGGACTTTCCCACCGACGGCCACACCTGGCTCGCGCTCGAGCGCGCCGGGGTCGAGGTCGAATTCGTCCGCAGCCCCGACCGAGTGCGCGTGCCGCTCGAGCTCTTCGAGCGCGCGGTGGACGATCGCACCGCGCTCGTGTGCACGGGACACGTGTACTACACCAGCGGGTGGATCCAGGACGTGAAGTCGCTCGCCGGCATCTGCCACCGGCGTGGCGCCGCACTCGTCGTCGACGCCTACCAGTCCATCGGGGCGTTCCCGTTCGACGTTCACGACTCGGACGTGGATTTCCTCGTCGGAGGGACGCTGAAGTGGCTGATGGGTGGTCCAGGCATGGCCTTCCTGTACGCGCGAGCGGACCGCATCGCCGCCGCGCGGCCCACCGCCATCGGCTGGTGGGCGATGCGCGACCCGTTCATCTTCGACGTAGAGCACATCGACTACGCGCCGAGCGCCCGCCGGTTCGAGTACGGCACGCCCGCGGTCGCCGCGGCCTACACCGCGCGCGCCGGCATCGCGCTCCTGCGCGAGGTGGGTATCGACGTCGTGCGCGAGCGCCACACAGCGCTCTCCCAGATCCTTGTCGATGGGGCGCTCGAGCAGGGCTGGAACGTGCGCTGCCCGCGCGACGCGGAGGAGCGCACGCCGATCGTCACGCTCGAGCATTCCGACCCGCCCGCGGCGGTCGCGACGCTGCGCGAGCGCGGGTGCATCGCGGACCACAGGCCGGGACTCGTCCGGCTCTCACCGCACTACTTCAACACGCCGGACGAGATGCGCCGCACGCTCGACCTGCTCGCCGGGATCCGGGAGGCCGTGCCCGCCTGAGGTCCGACGCTCCGGTCAGCCCGCGCGGATCGCGGCCACCGCGGCGATGATGTCTCCGCCCGGGTCGGAGCCCTCGGAAAGACCCGCTGCCACGCGCTCGCCCTCGATGACGTGGGCGCGCAGGCGCGCCGCGGGCACCAGCGGGTCGGCGAGGTTGCTCGCGTCGTTGTCCACCCCGTGCCGCTCGGCGATGAGGCGCCGCACCTCGGCCCAGCGGACGATGGCATCGCGATCCGGCTCGGGCAGCCGCGCGTACACCGCGAGGTCCACCAGGGCGGCGCGGTATGGCTCGAGCCGCTTGCGCTCGGTGCCCCGCGGGTGCTGCACGGCCAGCGCGAGCTCGCGGTCGCCGATCATGCCGGTTCGTCCGGCTGCGCCGTCGTCACGATGACCCCGATGCTACGGTCGGATAGGTGGATCTCGTCGAACGCGCGCGCACTGAAGGCACCCCGCTGATCGACGGCGACCGGGCGACCTTCGTATGGGAGGGAGAAGCAGCTCCGGTGCTCGTCGCAAGCTTTGCCGGGTGGGACCCGTCGCGCGGCGTGCGCCTCGAGCCGGCCGGGCCGGGCGTGTGGTCGCACACGGCGACGCTCCCGTCCGACGCGTACGTCGAGTACGCGTACGTCCGCGGGAGCGAGCGCGTCCGCGACCCCTTCAACGACGCGCTCGTCCGCGGCGGCGTCGGGCCGCCCAACCACTTCTTCCGCATGCCCGAGAGCCGCCCATCCCCGTACACCGCGTGGCGTCGCGGGACGCCGCACGGCGAGCTGACGCGTCACGAGATCGATCTCGGCCAGGGGCGGCGGCGGGCGGTCCACGTGTACCGGCCGCCCGCGACGGGTCCGTTCCCGCTGCTGGTCGTCCTCGATGGGCAGGACTACCTGCGCCGCATGCGGCTCCCCACGATCGTGGACAACCTCGTCGCCGCGCGTCGGATGCGGCCGGTGGCCCTCGCGATGATCGAGAACGCGCGCCGGGGACGCACGGCCGAATACGCGAGCAACGACTTCATGCTGCTTCCGCTGCTCGACACCGTGCTCCCGTTCGCGCGAGAGGTCCTCGATCTCGACGAGCATCCGGGCGCGCACGGCGTCATCGGAAGCTCGCTGGGCGGACTCTTCGCGCTCTACGCCGGCCTGCGCGCTCCCGACATCTTCGGCCACGTCCTCGCGCAGTCCGGCACGTACGCCATGGCCGGACGTGATTTCGTGGTACACGACCTCGTGCGGCACGGCCCCGTTCGGCAGCTGAAGGTGTGGCTCGACTGCGGGACGATGGAGCGCCTCATCGAAGCCAACCGCCGCATGTGCGCGCTCCTGCGCGAGCGTGGCTACGTGATGGAATATCGGGAGTTCAACGGTGGCCACAACTGGACGTCGTGGCGCGACGACGTGTGGCGCGGGCTCGAGTGGCTCTTCCCGCCGGCCGGGGAAGGCGGGGCGTGAGGCTCACCGGCGCGAGCGCGCTCGACGGGGTGCGCGCCGGAGTATCCCTCCAGGCCATCGTCGACCGCCATTCGATGGACGACATCGTCGCGGCGGTGCGCGACGCCAAGGCCGGCATCCGATACGGCCTTGCCGCCGTCGACGACGTCGGGCTGCGACGGACCGCGGGCCTCGACCCGTGGTCGCTGGCCGAGGTCCTCGGGCACGCGCTCGGGTTCGATGAAGCGGCGCATGGCATCGCGCGCTCCCTGGCGCTCGGCCGCGTTCCGGACGCAGGTCCGCCGTACGACGCGCCCGGACCTGCGGACGCGACCCGCGCGGCGCTTATGGAGCGGCTGGCGGCGGCGGAGGCGCGCTTGGAGGAAACGCGCGTGCTCATGGCCGGCGGTCCGCGCCTGGCGCACCGGGACGTGGGCGAACTCGACGCGCGCGGCTGGGTCCTCTTCATCGGCGTCCACGACGCGCTGCACCTGCACCAGGCCGCTGCCATCGTGCGCACGAAGCCGCGGATGCCGCGAGCGTGAGCGCGGACGGCGCGACGATGGAGGACTCGCGCGCCGAGCGCGACATTCTCCTGCTCACGAAGACAGTCGCGGCGAACGAGTTCCCGGTCGAGCGGCCCGGGGTGCTCGGCGTGGACCGGGAGACAGGACGGCTCGTCCGGCTCATGCCGTTCCCGTGGAAGAACACCGACACCGACCCTCCGCTGCTGCGGTGGTCGTGGATCCACGCGCGCACCCAGCCGGCGGAGCGCGACCCCCGGCCTGAGTCGCTGAACGTCGATGGCGCGGTTGGCGCGACGGCGTACGTCGACGCCAAGGACGCGTGGCGCCTGCGGTGGCCATTCGTGCGCCCGCACATCGCGAGCTCCGTCGAGCAGCTCCAGGTCCGCGCGCGCGCTGGCGAGGCGACGGCCGCGTTCGTCCGGCCGACGGCCGACGGCGATGTGATGCAGCTGCCGCTGCGGCTGCGCTTCCGGTGCGCGAGCGACGAGTGTTCGGCGCACCACGAGCTGCCCGTCCTCGACTGGGAGCTGAACGAGATGAGCCGCGCGACGCGCGAGCGTTACGGGCCGCAGTGGGCCACGCGCTTCCGGGAGACTTGGGGTGCGCGACTCTTCGCCGAGTACGACACGCACATCCTGGTGTCGACTTACGCTCAGGCGCCCTCGCGCTTCTACGTCGCCGGGCTGTTCTACCCGCCGCGCGGCGTCGAGGATGTGCACGAGCACATGCACCACGCCGAACATCGCCAGCACCTGCGGGCCGAGGCGGAGCGCACGGGGTAGCGAAAGCGTCGCTGACGCGCCCCCGAAGCGCGGCCGGCCGGTCTGCGCCAGGCGGCCTTCTAGAGACGCCCGATCAGATCTTGCCAGCGAACTCCCTCGGCACGTCGCTGCGCTCGGTCCCGAGCTCTCCCGACTTGCCGTGGTGCCCGTGGGGGAAGATGCGTAGGAGGAGATACGTGCCGGTCGATGGGTCCTCGCTTCGCTCGAGCACGAGCGACGGTCCCCAGCCAGAATCGAACGCTTCGCCGGCCTGCGGCTTGGGCTTCCCGGGATCGAATCCCTCCCGGTCCCACTGCAGCACCGCGTACCCGCGCGCGACCCGCTCTTCCTCGCCGCCCTCGTCGGGGCGCCACTGGTGCGCCCCGTCGTGCTGTCGCTGGCACACCGCGGGCGAGCCCGAGTACATCGTGACCCACTTGTAGACGTCCGCATCCTTCGATTGCGCGCCCTGGGGATACGCCTCGCGATGGAGCGCCTCGCCCCTTACGCAGAGGTAGTAGAAGAGCACGGGCCGCAGTATAGGAACGTGCAGATCACGACCGCCGACATCCTCGGAGGCCGCGTGCGCATCATCGAGAGCGGCGACGGCGGGGCGGATCCCGTCCTGCTCATCCACGGCGTGGGCGGTTGGGCGGAGAACTGGCGGACGACGCTCGACGCGATCGCCGCGTGCGGACGTCGCGGGATCGCTCCCGATCTCCCCGGTTTCGGGGAGAGCAGCGCGGCTCCTCGCGCTCCGTACTTCGATCCTGACGGCGCGTTCTACGCGCGCTTCGTCCTCGGCCTGCTCGACCGGCTCGGTGTCGCCCGGGCGCATATCGTCGGCCACTCCCTCGGCGGCGCGATCGCGTACATCGCCGCGGTCACCGCGCCAGAGCGCTTCGCGTCGCTCACGCTGGTGGCCGGCGGCGGCCTCGGCATCGAGGTGCCGCTGTCCTTCCGGATCGCCACGCTGCCTGGCGCGGCGATCCTCGCCGGGCTCGACCGGCGCCGGTACGCCCGGGCGGCCCTCGAAAGCTGCTTCTACGACACGAGATCGATCCCCGCGACCCTGCTCCGCGAGGCGGACCTTTACGGTGCGCGCTCGCTCCCCGAATCGATCGCCGTGCTGCGCGCTGGCGTGACGCTGCGCGGGGTGAAACGCTCGCTGCGCGAAGCGTGGCTGCGCCGCGCGTCGCGATTCAAAGGACCGGTGCTCGTCATCTGGGGCACGGCCGACCGCGTGCTGCCCGCGTCGAACGCAGCCGCCGCAGGGAGGCTGTTCCCGGGTGCGGAGGTGTGCATGATCGAGCGCGCGGGACACCTGGTCATGGTCGAGCAGGCGGAAGCATTCGCGCGTTCGCTTCTTCCGTTCCTCGACCGGTCCGGCAGCGGTCGCGCGGACGGCCTGAGGGGGCCGGCGAAGGGACGGAGTGATGGCGGCGCGGCGTGGCACCATTGGAAGCGGTGAGAACGAGCACCCGCCCTCGTCCCGGGATCGTGACCGAGCAGGCGGGGCTCGAGTTGTCGCGCGAGACGATCATCGCGGACTATCGCCTGGCCTTCCGGAGCCGGGTCGCCAGCGTCCTCGGCCGTCGCGAGGTCCTCACGGGGAAGGCGCCCTTCGGCATCTTCGGCGACGGCAAGGAGGTCGCGCAGCTTGCGATGGCCAAGGCCTTCCGCCCAGGCGACTGGAGGTCGGGCTACTACCGCGACCAGACGTTCATGTTCGCGACCGGGATGTCCGACCTGCCTCGCTTCTTCGCGCAGCTGTATGCGCATGCCGACGTGGGTGCCGACCCGGCGTCGGCCGGGCGGCAGATGATCGCCCACTTCGCCACGCGTTCGCTCGATCGCGACGGCCGGTGGCTTCCGCTCGTGGAGCAGATGAACTCCGCGCCCGACCTGTCGCCAGTCGGCGCCCAGATGCCTCGCTCGGTCGGTCTCGCGTACGCCTCGAAACTCTTCCGCCACGAGCCCGGCATGCGCGCCGCGGCCGAGGGATTCTCGCGTAACGGCGACGAGGTGTGCTTCGCCACGATCGGCAACGCCGGCACGAGCGAGGGGCCGTTCTGGGAGTCGTTGAACGCGGCCGGCGTCCTTCAGGTGCCGCTGGCCATCTCCGTCTGGGACGACGGCTTCGGGATCTCGGTGCCGAACGAATTCCAGACGACGAAGAGCTCGATCTCGGCCGTGCTCGAGGGCTTCCGCCGGACGCCTGATTCGCCGGGCTACGACATCCGCGTCGTGAAGGGATGGGATTACCCGGCGCTCTGCGATGCGTACGCGGTGGGCATCGAGCGAGTGCGGCGCGACCACGCTCCGGCGCTGTTCCACATCACCGAGATGACGCAGCCCCAGGGTCACTCGACCAGCGGTAGCCACGAGCGGTACAAGACGCGGGACCGCCTCCGCTTCGAGGTGGAGCTCGACCCGATCGCCCGGATGCGCGAATGGATGATCCGCGAGGACCTCGTCACCGTCGAGGAGCTCGACGAACACGAGCGAGCCGACCGCCGCGAGGTCGACGAGATCCGGGAGGCCGCGTGGGCCGCGTACCAGGAGCCGATCCGACGCGAGCACGGCCAGGCGCTCGCGCTGGTCGAGCGCGCCGCGGCGGAGGCAGGGGACACGGAGGACGTCGCAGCCGTCGCCGGCCCGCTCCGCGAGGCCAGCGAGATGAGCCGCCGGCTCGTGCAGTCGAGCGCCGTACTGGCCCTCGCGGCGCTGCGCGCGCACGCCGGGCCGGCGAAGGACGAGCTCGCGCGCTTCAGCAAGGAGTACGCCGAGGAGAACCACCGGCGCTACAACTCGTGGCTCTACAGCGCATCCGCCGATTCGACGCTGCGGGTTCCCGAGCGGCCGCCCGTGTACTCCGAGGGGTCCGAGACGGTCGACGGGCGCGTGGTGCTGCTGCGCTGCTTCGAGGAGAACTTCAGGCGCGATCCGCGCCTCTTCGTGATGGGCGAGGACGTCGGGAAGCTCGGCGACGTCAACCTTGTCTTCGAGGGGCTGCAGGCGAAGTTCGGCGAGATGCGCGTCACCGACACCGGGATCCGTGAGGCGACGATCATGGGGCAGGGCATCGGCTGCGCGCTCCGGGGCCTCCGCCCCATCGTCGACATCCAGTACGTCGACTACCTGCTGTACGCGCTGCAGGTCGCCGCGGACGATCTCGCGACGATCCTCTGGCGGACCGCGGGCGGGCAGAAGGCTCCGGTCATCGTCCGAACCAAGGGCCATCGCCTTCAGGGCATCTGGCACACGGGCTCGCCCATGGCGGTGATCCTCCACGCGCTGCGCGGCGTCCGCGTCGCGGTGCCGCGGAACATGACGCAGGCCGCCGGCATGTACAACACCCTCTTCCGCGGTGACGACCCAGCCGTCCTCATCGAGGTGCTGAGCGGCTACCGGCTCAAGGAGAAGGTTCCCGACAACGTCGGTGACTTCACGGTGCGGCTTGGCGTGCCCGAGGTGCTCCGTGCCGGACGCGACGTCACGCTCGTCACGTACGGCGCGCTCTGCCGCATCGCCTTGGAGGCGGCGCAGCTGCTCGCGCACGCGGGCATCGATGTGGAGATCGTCGACGCGCAGACGCTCGAGCCCTTCGATATCGAGCAGCGGATCGTCGGATCGGTCAGGAAGACCGGAGCGATCGTCGTGGTCGACGAGGACGTGCCAGGCGGTGCGTCCGCGTTCATCATGCAGCAGGTCCTCGAGGGCCAGTCGGCGTTCGAGTACCTGGACGCCACCCCGCGCACGCTCACTGCACATGCGAACCGGGCCGCGGTCGGGCAGGACGGCGACTACTTCTCAAAGCCGAACCGCGAGGACATAGTCGCCGCGGTCTACGGCCTGATGCGCGAGCGACGTCCAGCGGAGTTCCCCTCGCTCACCTGAGCCGCACGGTCTCCCTCCGAGGCCGCGCGGCTAGCATGTGCGAGTGGAGAAGAGCAACGTCCAGGCGGTCCACGACACGCTGCTGGAAGAGTTCCGCCGCGACGACCGGCTGATCATCCTCGGGGAGGACGTTGGGGTCCGGGGCGGCGTCTTCCGTGTCACGGACGGCTTCATCGAGGAGTTCGGCGAGGATCGCGTCATCGATACGCCGCTCGCGGAGTCGTCGATCGTCGGCGTCGCTATCGGCGCCGCGGTCGCTGGGCTGCGCCCGATCGCGGAGATGCAGTTCGCCGACTTCAGCGCCCCGGCGTTCGAGCAGATCGTGGACGAGGCGGCGCGCATCCGGTACCGCTCGAACGGCGACTTCGGGGTGCCGCTCGTCATCCGCATGCCGTGGGGCGCCGGGGTGCGCGGGGCGCTGTATCACTCGCAGTCGCTCGAGGCGTTCTACGCCCACGTCCCGGGCCTGAAGGTCGTGGTCCCCAGCACGCCGCACGACATCACCGGGATGCTCCGTTCGGCGATCCGCGATCCAGACCCGGTGATCTTCCTCGAGCACAAGGCGACGTACCGCGCGGTCCGCGGCGACGTGCCCGACGGCGACTACACGGTCCCGCTCGGTCCCGCCGACGTGAAGCGCGAGGGAACGGACATCACGGTCTACGCGTACGGGCTGATGCTGCATCACTGCCTCGCCGCAGCGGGCACCCTCGCGGGAGAGGGCATCTCGGTGAACGTCGTCGACGTCCGCAGCCTGCGGCCGCTCGACGCCGCGACGCTTGTGCGCGAGGCGCGGAGGACCGGGAAGTGCCTCGTCGTGTACGAGGACAACCGGCTCTTCGGGGCGGGTGCCGAGATCGCCGCGACCATCGCCGAAGAGGCCTTCGACGGTCTCGACGCTCCCGTCATGCGCCTGGGCGGCCCCGAATCTCCGGCGACGCCGTTCAACAAGGCGCAGGAGGACTGGTTCCTGCCGGACCCGGAGAGGATCGCGGTCAAGATGCGCGAGCTCGCGGCGTATTGATGAGGATCGGTGGCCGCGGGCGGCGCTCAGCGTGCGTCGGGCCGCCGCCGATCGAAGGAGTGTTGGAGTGAGCGTGTTCGAGTTGAAGATGCCCAAGCTCGGCGAGTCGGTGACGGAAGGGACCATCGGCAGGTGGCTGAAGCAGCCCGGTGAGAAGGTGGAGAAATACGACCTGCTCGTCGAGGTTCAGACGGACAAGGTGAACACCGAGATCCCGTCGCCGGTCGCGGGCACGCTGAAGGAGGTGAAGGTCCAGGAGGGAGAGACCGTTCCCATCGGCACCTCGCTCGCCTTCTTCGACACAGTCGAGGCCGAATCCGCCGCGGCGCAGCAGGCGGAGTCCGGGTCCGGAGACGGTGTCCAGTCGCCGACGCAGGTGCCCCAGCAGGCGGCTCCGCAGGCTGAGCAGCCCGCGAGCTCGGCCGCCGGGCCCGCCACGCCGGCGGCGGCGCCCGCGACGCCGGCGGC
>JBBPYG010000062.1:0-4987 GCA_038200085.1 Candidatus Limnocylindria bacterium
ATGATCGCGCGCGACGCCGCGTCCCAGCCATCGACGGAGAGCTCGATGCGCGGTATCGCGCCGGCGATCCGCTCGGCGGGCAACGGGACACCGATCACGCCGGTGCTCGCGACGGCGACTTCGTACGACGACACGCCGAGGGCCGCGGCCGCGGCGGCGGCCATCGCGATCGCGTCGCGTTCGCCCTGCGGACCGGTGCACGCGTTGGCGTTGCCTGAATTCACCACTATCGCGCGCAGCGGACCACGGCGGAGATGCTCGCGCGTGAGGACGCACGGAGCGGCGATGACCTGGTTCGTCGTGAACACGCCGGCGGCGGTACAGGGAGCCGCCGACGCGACGAGGGCGACGTCGAGGCGGTCGGAGGTCGGGTCCTTGACGCCGGCCGCCGCCGCCCCGGCGGTGAAGCCGCGCGCGAAGGTGACGCCGCCTCCTTCGCTCACCTCACGGCCACAGCGGGAGCGCCTCGAGGCCGCAGGTCTCGGGGTAGCCGCGGAGCGCGTTCAGGTTCTGGATCGCCGAGCCGGCCGCGCCCTTCACGAGGTTGTCGATTACCGCCACGGCGATGAGCCGCCGCGCGGGCTCGTCGACGGCCGCGTGGACGAGGCACCAGTTGCTGCCGAGCGTCGCCTTGCTCGGGGGGAACGAATCGACCACGCGGACGAACGGCTCCGCCGCGTAGGCCTCGCCGAACGCATCCACCACCGCCGCCGGCGTCACCCCGTCGCGGAGCGTCGCGTAGCACGTGGCCACGAGCCCGCGCGTCATCGGCACCAAGTGCGGGGTGAACGTGACGCGGGCGGCGACTCGCCCGAGCTCGGTGACCTGCTGCGCGATCTCAGGCGTGTGCCGGTGCCGGGGGACTCCGTACGTGCGGACGCTGCCGTCGATGCTGCCGTACAGGAACGCTTCGTCCACGACCCGCCCCGCCCCCGAAACGCCCGACTTCGCATCGACGACGATGTCTCCGCCGATCAGGCCGGCGCGCAGGGCCGGCGCCAGCGCGAGCAGGGACGCGGTCGGATAGCAGCCCGGATTCGCGACGAGTCGCGCGTCGCGCAGGTCCTCTCGGGCGAACTCGGTGAGGCCGTACACCGCTTCGGCCAGGAGGTCCGGCGCGGGATGCGTGTAGCCGTACCAGAGGTCGTAGGCCGACGGGTCTTTCAAGCGAAAGTCGCTCCCGACGTCGATGACGGTGCGCCCCTCCGTGAGCCAGGCCGGCGCGAGCCGCGCGGCCTCTCCCGCGGGCAGGGCCGTGAAGACCACCTCGGCATCACCCGGGTCGTTCCCCACGCGGAGCTCCGCCGGCGCCGAGTGCAGATGCGGCTGCACGTCGCGGAGCGCCTCCCCCTGGCGCGAGCGCCCCACGGCCGCGACCAGCCGCGCCTGCGGATGCCCCAGCAACAGCCGTGCGAGCTCGCCCCCCGCGTACCCGGTCACGCCAACCACGGCGACCTTCGTCGGCATCGGTGGATTATGCGGTGTACTGGATATTTATGCAAGGAGTGGGGCTCGCGGCGGCACAGTCCGCGTGCAGACGCGCGATGGGTAATGCAGCGGCGGTACCGTTCGCTCGATGACCGAGCCTCGAGACGACGAGCGCTTCATGCGGCGCGCGCTCCGTCTCGCCCGGCGGGCGGCGGGGCGCACGAGCCCTAATCCGATGGTCGGCGCGGTGGTCGTCGACAACGGCCAGATCGTCGGAGAGGGCTTCCACCGCGCGGCGGGTGAGTCGCACGCGGAGGTGAGCGCGCTGGCCGCCGCCGGCGAACGCGCGCGCGGCGCGACGCTGTACCTGACGCTGGAGCCGTGCAGCCACCGCGGCCGGACCCCGCCGTGCGTGGAGGCCGTGGTGGCCGCGGGCGTCACGCGCGTCGTCGCGGCGATGCGCGACCCGTACCCGAAGGTGAACGGCCGCGGATTCCGCGCACTCCGCGAGTCGGGGGTCGAGGTGGAGGAGGGCGTCCTCGCGCAGGACGCGGCGCGGCTCAATGAGGGCTTCGTGACGCGGATGCGGTCCGGCCGCCCCTTCGTCCTGCTGAAGCTCGCCACGACGATCGACGGGCGTGCGGCGGTCGACGGACGCCGCTATCTCTCAGGAAAGCGCGCGCTCCGCGAGGTGCACGCCATGCGCGACCGGCTCGACGCCGTGCTGATCGGGATCGGTACGGTTCTGGCCGACGACCCGGAGCTGACGGTACGCGAGCGGCGCGGCCGCGATCCCCTGCGCGTCGTGGTCGACACGAACGCGCGCACGCCGATCGCGAGCCGGATCGTCCGGGAGCGCGATCCGCAGCGCACCGTGGTCTTCGTCTCTCGTGACGCCGACGTTCGGCGCACCAACCGCCTCCGGGAGGCGGGCGTGTCGATCGTGCGGCTCACGCGCACCGCCGATGGTCTCGACCTCACCGCGGTGCTCGGGTGGCTCGGCGACCAGGGCATAAACACCGTCCTGGCGGAGGGCGGGCCGACCGTGGCCGCGAGCCTGCTGCGCTCGAGACTGGTGGACAAGGTGCAGTTCCTGGTCGCGCCGGTCGTCGGAGGAGACGGCCCAACGGCGCTCAAGGGCGCGCTGCCCGCGTCGGACCTGCGCGAGGTCAGGGTGCGGCGGTACGGCGAGGACGTGGCGATCTCCGCCTACGTCGTCGCGGGCGAGCGCTGATGTTCACGGGCATCGTCGAGGAGGTCGGCGTCGTGCGGAAGGTGGCCGACACCGAGTCAGGCGCGCGGTTCGAGATCGCGTGCCGGCGGGTCCTCGAGCGGCTCGAGGTCGACGACAGCGTGAACGTCGCCGGCATCTGCCTGACCGTCACCGCGCGCGGACCCGATGCCTTCACCGTCGACGTGGTGCCGGAGACGATCGCGCGGTCCTCGCTGCCCCCGGCCGCCGGCCGGGTGAACCTCGAGCGGGCGGCCACGCCGGCGACGATGCTCGGCGGCCACATCGTGCAGGGGCACGTCGACGGGACCACGGAGGTCCTCGGGCGCGAGGGGCTCGGCTCTGGCGCGCGGCTGCGTTTCGCGCTGCCGCCCGCGCTCTCGCGATACGTCGTCGAGAAGGGATTCATCGCGCTCGAGGGCGTGAGCCTCACCGTCGCGTCGCTCGCGGCCACCTCGTTCGATGTCGCGCTGATCCCGCACACCGCGGAGCACACCACCCTCGGCGATCTGCGCGAGGGCTCGGTCGTCAATGTCGAGGTCGATATCATTAGTAAGTACGTCGAGCGCCTGCTCGAGGCAAGGATGCGATGAGATCTCCCTTCGCGGACATCGAAGACGCCGTCGCGGACATCGCGGCGGGCAAGATGGTCATCGTCCTGGACGACGAGGACCGCGAGAATGAAGGCGACCTCGTCATGGCCGCCGCCAGCTGCCGGCCCGAGGACGTGGCCTTCATCCGGAAGTACGCGAGCGGCGTCGTTTGCGTGCCCATGACGGCGAAGCGGCTGGAGGAGCTCGACATACCCCAGATGGTCGCGCGGAACGAGGCGCGCCTCGGGACGGCGTTCACCATCAGCGTCGACGCGCGGACCGGGATCGCGACCGGGATCAGCGCCGCGGACCGCGCGCGCACGATCCGTCTGCTGGCGGATCCGGCGACCATGCGGGACGACCTCGTGAAGCCAGGGCACGTCTTTCCCCTGCAGGCACGCGAGGGCGGCGTGCTCGTGCGCGCGGGCCAGACCGAGGCCGCGGTGGACCTGTGCCAGCTGGCCAGCCTCGCACCGGTCGGCGTCATCTGCGAGATCACCAAACCCGACGGCTCCATGGCGAGGCTGCCGGAGCTGGGGCGGTTCGCCAAGCGCCACGGGCTGCGGATGATCACGGTGAAGGACCTGATCGCGTACCGCATGGGACGCGAGCGGCTGGTCGACCGGGTCGCGATCGCGCGCCTGCCGACCGCCCACGGCGAGTTCACGATCCACGGCTATCGCGCGCGCTATGGCACCACCGAAGCGGAGCACGTCGCCTTGACGATCGGCGACGTCGCAGACGGCGAGCCGGTGCTCGTGCGCGTCCACTCGGAGTGCCTGACGGGCGACGTCTTCGGCTCGTTCCGCTGCGATTGCGGCGATCAGGTAGACGCCGCCCTCGCCCGCATCGCCGCCGAAGGCCGGGGGGTCCTGCTGTACCTGCGCCAGGAGGGGCGCGGCATCGGCCTCATGAACAAGATCCGCGCGTACGCCCTCCAGGACCAAGGCCTCGACACCGTGGAGGCGAACGAACGGCTCGGCTTCAAGGCCGATCAGCGCGAGTACGGAATCGGCGTCCAGATCCTCGACGACCTCGGCGTGCGCCGCGTGCGGCTGCTGACGAACAACCCGCACAAGATGGTCTCGCTCTACGGGCTCGAGGTGACGGAGCGCGTGCCGCTGGAGATGCCCGCGCGCCAGGCGAATCGCGAGTACCTGCGCACGAAGCGCCGCAAGATGGGCCATCTGCTCTCGGTGGTCGGCGGGGAGGACCCATAGCCGGGAAGCGCCCCGCGCCCCGAACGGCGTCCGCACGGGGCGCGCGCACGGCAGTCGTCGTCGCCAGCTGGAACTCCGAGGTCACCGCCCGGCTCGCGGACGGCGCGCTCGCGGTGGCGGGGGCCGCGGGCGCGAGCGCCGACCGATTCGACGTCGCGGGATCGTTCGAGCTGCCGGCGGCGGTGGCGATGCTGGCCGCGACCGGCCGCTATGACGCGGTCGTCCCGATCGGCTGCCTGGTACGCGGCGATACGCCGCACTTCGACGTCCTGGCGCGCGCGGTCGCCGATGGCCTCATGCGCCTCTCGCTCGAGTACCCGGTCGCGATCCCGTTCGGCGTGCTGACGTGCGACACGATCGCGCAGGCCAGAGCGCGCGCTGGAGGCCGGGCGGGGAACAAGGGAGGCGAGGCGATGGAGGCGGCGCTCGCGATGGTGGCGCTGCGTCAGGCCACCGCGCTCACCCGCAGGCGCATCGCACGCCGCGCGGCGAGCGCGTCCGCGCGATCGACCTCG
>JBBPYG010000063.1:0-17784 GCA_038200085.1 Candidatus Limnocylindria bacterium
GCGAGGGACCGTTGCTTCCCGGCCTCATCGCCCTTCTGGTTGGCGATCGCGTAGTCGACGATGTACCCGATGTGAGCGCGCCACAGGTCGCCGAAGGCCTGCCCGGCGGGAGCGCCGTACACCTGACCGATCATCGACTGGAGCTCGGTCGTATTGGTCTCGACGGCGACCGCCGTGTCCTTGAGGTCGGGTGCCGGAGCGCCGCTCGCGCGCATCTGCTCCATGACGAGGAAGGTGTGCTCCGCGAGCAGCCGGCCCAGGCTTACTCGCAGCTCCGAGGCGGGCGTATGCAGGTCGAGGGGCTGCGGTGCGGCGAGGCCCGGGCTCGCCCCCGTGAAGAGGATGGCGAGGGTCGCGACCGTGGTGAAGATCGGCGTAAGTTTCATGATGTGCACCTTTCCGCGTTCATGAGCTACCGCGAGGACACCCGAAGATCGCTGATCGACAGCGAGCGCCCGGCCCCACCGGCCGGAGGAACGAAGCAAACGCGGTCGATGCCATCGCCCAGAACGCCCGTCCAGCGCACGTCGGGTTGATCGCTGATGACCTCGTTGCGCTCGTGCGCGGTCACCGTCAGCGAATACACCCGGCTTGCCGCATCGACATCGAAGGCCACGTCGTACCAGAGGTTACGCGCGAGCGTCCCGGTACCCTTGCGCGCGGAGGTCGCCGACGTCGACGGTGCCGCGCGCACATCCCCGTTCGCCCCGATCCGCAGCGCCGCGATCTCGCTGCTGCCGGCGCGCACCGACATCACCGTAGCGTCGCCGGCGCCGAACCCGTCGAAGCTGACCACGGCCTGGAGTAGCACGTCGCGGCGCGCCGCCGGAAAGACGCGACACCCAACGACCGTCTGACCGGCCGCGCCGAGCGAAAGGCGCACGCTGCGATCGGCGCTGGTGGGGGCGGGCACGATCGCCGCGGCACCGGCGTCTTTGGGCGAGGCGGACATGTCCCAGCCCGGGGAGCTCCCGATCGGCGCCGTGTCGTAGTCGTCATGCAACACCGCCGGCGCCGCCGCGGGTTCCTGGCCCTCGCCCGGAACGGGGCGCGGGAGATGGCGGCGCGCTTCGCGGTGAGCGTGCCCACGACCACGACGGCGGCGATCGCGGCCCACACGAGGGCGGTGCCCCGGTTCCCCGCGATCGCGCTGGCCAGGGGCCGCGGCAACCAACTGGGCCAGGCGAGCCGGGACCGGTCCGGGACCACCGGCTCGGCGCGCACGACGGGGACTTCGGCCATCGGGTCGGCGCGCATGACCGGCGCCTCGGCCACCGGGTCCGCGCGCATGTCCGGCGCCTCCACCCCTGGCTGGGCGGTCGTTTCATGCGCCTCGGGTGGTCTGGCGGCCGTCGCGGCCGCGGCAAGGCGTGCCCGTCTCGCGCGGCGCGCCGAGACGATACGGTCACCCACCGCCCGATGATGCCGCACAGCACATGCCCGACGGCCCGGCGGCCTTCGAAGTGCAGGCGCCAGACGCCGTGATGGGCGCCAGAGGGCTCACCGTCCTCGTGGCCGCCGCGGTGCTCGGCACGTGTGGTCGACCCGCCGGCCCATCGTCCGAGCGATCGACCGGCAGCCCGGTGCTCGTGACGCAGGCGGTGGCATCGGCGATCCCTGCGGCGACATCGTCGAGCGCCGCTGCCGCGTCCCTAGGCGCCACGGCGCCGGGCATCCACGTTCACACCGGAACGGAAGGGGTCGAGACGATCCTCGGCGTGCGCGTGCTCGAGGTAACGCCCACCTCTCTTCGCGGCCAGTGGAACCAGGAGCAGGTCCTTCTTCGCAGCGGACCGAACACCCGCTTCGCGCAGGTCGAGCCCGACGGCCAGGTGCGGTTCGACACCGGCCACGACTTCTCGACAGCGGGCATCGCGACCGGCGATCGGCTCAACCTCGCCGTCGATTGGAGCGACAGGAGCGTCGACGGCGCGTACCTTGTGGTCCTCGCGACCAAGCTCTGAGCCCGCGCGGTCCCGTCGCCGAGAAGGACTTTCGGGGGCTACGGCGGCGTGGGCGGAAGGTGGCACCCGGGGCAGATCCCGGGGCCGGGATCCGGGAACGCGTCGTGCTCGCAGTACCGCCGCTCCGCGAGCGTGAGGTTCTCGCACACGACCTTTGGGCTCAGGTTGAGACAGGTGTTCTGCCCGGCCACGTGGGTGGTCGGCCCGCCGCAGTCGCGGCAGTAGTTCGCTGAGCGGTTCACCGGCTGCCTCGTCGCCATGGCGGCGAACATTGTCGCGCCTGCTTCACGGCATCGACAAAGCGAGCGAACGAGGTATCGTTCTAATGTCTATATAACGATCGACAGTGGCTTGACCTCCATGGTTGTACCCCCGCCGCGCATGCGACTTGCAGCACGACAGGTCAGCCCGCTGTCGGTGATTGTGAAAGCGCGTGGAGGTACGGCTATGCGAGGCATCAAGAGGTTCGTCACGACCGCCGACGGTGCACGGCGCCCGACGGCGATGCAGGGATCGGAGCTCGGCGGTATGGAAGACACGGTGCTCACGGGCGAAACGGGGCTCGTCGAAGCGGTGCTCAGCACCGCTACCCACCACGACGGCGAATGCCTGCAGGCAGAGACGACCCTGCGTCACGCGTTCAAGTCGCAGTCGTTCAACGACGCGGAGCTCGACAACCTGTTCAACGACTGGCGCGACGCGATCACCGAGCTGTGCGCCGCGCTCGCGGGCTCCGCTCGCGCGCGGACCAAGCAGCTCGTTCCCTTCGCCCGGCAGCTGATCACGACCGGCGCGATCGAAGCGATGGACGACGAGGGCATCGACTCGTTCCTGCGTCCGATCTTCGACGATGCCGGGATCGGCGAGCGCTTCGTCGCGACGCAGAAGCCGCGCGAGGTCCCGCCCGAGATCACCGAGTAGCGCGGGTCGCGCGCTCTAGCACTCGAGGCGGTCGAGCACCGCCGCGAGACCTCTGGTCCGCCCCGGGGGCGGTTCCGGCAGCAGCAAGACGCGAAGTCCCGCGCCGCCGGCCGCGCCGTCGGTGACGGCGTCGTCCCCGACCATGAGGGCCTCGGCCGGCGCCACGTCCAGCATCCCGCAGGCTACGAGGAACAGCCGCGGATCGGGCTTCGCGACGCCCTGCTCGAACGACAGCGCGTACGCATCGATCAGCTGGGCGAGACCATGACGCGCGAAGAGCGGCCGTATGTCGAGGCCGATGTTGCTGACGACGGCGACCTTGACCCCTTGCGCCCTCAGCGCCCGCAGCGTCGGCTCGGTGTCCAGGTAGGGCTCCCAGCGATCGGGCTCCATCACGCGCTCGTACAGGGTGGATGCGAGGCCGGGCGCGACGCGCTCCGCGCGCGCGAAGAGCGCGGTCCACACCGAGCGGTGGGCGGCCGCCGACAGGTCGCGTCCCTTGGCGTGCTCTTCCGGGGTCTTGCCGGCGACCCATAGCTCGTTCCACAGCGCGCGCGCGGCCGCGGTGCTCAGGGGCACGCCGCGCTCGCGGGCCGCTTCGAGGATGACCGCCGCGGCGTCGGGGCTCGCGAACAGCGTGTCACCCCAGTCGAAGAGCACCGCCTGCGCGCGGCTCATGCGCGCATACAGTCTTCGACACCCGGCGGACGCCGCACCCGCGAAGGAGGAGTCGCATGCGCGTCACGGTCCTCGGCGTTGGGCGCCTCGGCGCCTCGCACGCGGCGAACCTTCGCGCGCTCTCCGACGTGACGCAGCTGCGCATCTACGACTCGGATCCCGCGCGCGCGGCGGGCGTCGCGGGCCCGCTCGAGGCCGAGGTCGCGCCGTCGGTCGAGGCGGCGCTCACCGGGGCGGACGCCGCGATCATCGTCACTCCGACGGGCACGCACGCGGCGCTCATCCGCCAGTGCGTCGGCTCGGGGGTGCCGACGTTCTGCGAGAAGCCCGTGGCGCTGAGGCTCGACGACACGAGGGCCGTCGCCGAGGAGGTCGAGCGCACCAGCGCCCGCGTGCAGATCGGCTTCCAGCGCCGCTTCGATGCCGGCTATCGGCGCGCCCGGATGATGCTCGCGGAGGGCGAGATCGGGAGCGTGTACAGCTTCTACATGGTGAGCCGGGACGCGATCCCGCCGCCCGACGAGTACATCGCGACGTCGGGCGGTCAGTTCAAGGATCAGCTGATCCACGACTTCGACATCACGCGCTGGCTGTTCGCCGACGAGGTCGAGGAGCTGTACGCGAACGGCTCCACGAGTGGCTTCGAGCGGTATCGCGAGATGGGCGACGTCGCGACGGCCGGCGTCGCGCTGCGCATGCGCGGCGGCGCGATCGGCCTCATCAGCGGTGCGCGCCACAACCCCGCGGGGTACGACATCCGCGTGGAGATCTACGGCTCGCGCGACAGCATCGCGATCGGGCTGGATCCGCGGTCGCCCATCCGCTCGGTGGAGGTGGACGCGCCGCCGGTCGCCGGACCGGCGTACCCGTCGTTCTTCGTGCGCTTCGGCGACGCGTACCGCGCCGAGCTCGCGCACTTCCTGCGTTTCGCGCGCGGTGAGGTGGACAACGCCTGCACCGTACGCGACGGACTCGAGGCACTGCGGCTCGCGGAGGCCGCTGAACGCTCGCGGCAGCAGGGACGGCCCGTGAGGCTCAGCGAGATCGGGTGACCGCGATCGGGGCGTTCAGCCGCATGGCGCGGCCGCGGTCCATGCGGCTCAGCGAGATCGGGTGACCGTCACCGGATGACGTGGACGCGCTCGGGCCGGAGCGTCAGCGCGACCCGTCCCTCGAACTCCGGGGCGGCGCCGGGGTCCGGCTGGTCGACGATCCACTCCCGTCCGTCCACGGTGACCCAGTAGCGCATGAGGTCGCCGAGGAACGCGCGCCGCGCGACGTTCCCGGGTAGCCGCAGGGCGTCGCCGCCGTCCGCCGCGGCCGGGCCGATGCCGAGGCTCTCGGGCCGTACGCAAAGGCGCACGTCCTGTCCGGCCGCGAGAGGGGTGCCCTCGGGGGCGCGCACGGTGGCGTGCCGTTCGCCGAAGCGCACCTCGACCTCGGCTCCGCGTGAGGCGACGACCGCCGCCGGCACGATGTTCACGGCGCCGACGAAGTCCGCGAGGAACGCCGTGAGCGGGTGGTAGTAGATCTCCCACGGCGCGCCGGCCTGCTCGACCTTTCCGGCGTTCATCACCGCGATCCAGTCGGAGAGCGAGAGCGCCTCGACCTGGTCGTGCGTGACGTAGACGAAGGTCATGCCGAGGCGCTGCTGGAGCGCGCGCAGTTCCCAGCGCAGCTGCTCGCGAAGCTTGGCGTCGAGGTTCGAGAGCGGCTCATCGAGGAGGAGGATCTCGGGCTCGACCACGAGAGCGCGCGCGACCGCCACCCGCTGCTGCTGGCCTCCGGATAGCTGGTTCGGCCAGCGGTCACCGAGCCCGGCGAGCCCGACGAACTCGAGCGTCTCGGCCACCTTGCGCTCGATGTCGGCCTTCGGCCGGCCGGCCAGGCGCAGCCCATACCCCACGTTGTCCTTCACGGTCATGTGCGGGAAGAGCGCGTAGTCCTGGAACACCATCGCGGTGCCCCGGCGGTGCGCGGGAAGGTCGTTGATGCGGCGGCCGCCGAGCGAGATGTCACCCGCATCGGGGTCGTAGAAGCCCGCGATCATGCGCAGCGTCGTCGTCTTGCCGCAGCCGCTCGGTCCGAGGAGCGTGGCGAACGAGCCGCGCGGCACCTCGAACGAGATGTCGTCGACCGCCGTGACGGTGCCGAAGCGCTTCGTCACGCGCTCGAGCCGCAGGTGCGCCTCAGCCACGCGCGCCTCCGAGCGCCAGGCCCCGGCGGCCGCCGATGAACGCGACGATCGAAAGGACGGCGATCGCCATGCCGACGTCGCCCACGGTGAAGGCTGTCGCGCCGCCCCAATTGAAGTCGTTGACGAGCTGGAAGATCGTGATCGTCGCCACGGTCGTCGGCGGCGTGAACAGGAAGATGACCACTGAGAGCGTCGTCACGGCGCGCACGAATGTCGTCACGAATCCCACCCGCAGGGAGCCGCCGAGCATCGGGAAGAGCACGTCGCGGAAGCCGCGCAGGCTGCTCGCGCCGAGGCTCGTCGCGGCCTCGTCCATCGTGCGGTCGATCTGGCGCAGTCCTGCCACCGCGGCCTGGTATCCGACGGGAACGTTCCAGAAGATCATCGAGAGCGTGATGAGCGCGCCGCGGTCGAGCCAGTCGAGCCAGACCTGGTTGAACGCGGTCGCGTAGCCGATGCCGAAGAAGATGCCCGGGACGGCCGCCGGCAGGATCAGCAGGAAATCGAGGAGGCGCCGGCCGGGCCAGGTGCCGCGTTCCACGAGGAAGCCCGCGACGAGCGCGAACAGCGCTGAGATGACCGCCGCGGCGCCGCCGTACACGAGCGTGTTGCGCAGCGAGAGCGAGTGCGCGCCGACGTACGCGAAATTGTCGCCGGTGAAGCGCAGGTCCGTGGGGAACGCGGCGGTGAGCGCGCTCACGACCAGCGTGCCGTATACGAGAAGGATCAGCCCCGCTAGCAGGAGGCACGCGGTGAAGCACCAGCGCGAGAGCGCGGCGGGGACCGGCGGCCTGGGCATCGAGGACGCGCGCCCGCTGATCGTGACGAACGAGCGCCCGCCGTCGAGGCGGACCTTCACCACGTAGAGCGCGAGCGCGAGCACGAGGAGGATCGTGCTCACCGCGGCCGCGCCGGTCAGGTCGCCGAAGCCCGAGATCAGCCCGTAGGCCTGGGTCGGCAGCACAGTGAAGATGCCGCCGATGAGCGCGGGGTTGCCGAAATCCTCGAGGACGTAGATCGCGGTCGTGAGGATCGCGGCGCCCAGGCCCGGACGGGAGAGCGGAAGGGTCACGGAGCGGAAGACGCTCCACGGCCCCGCGCCGAGGTTGCGCGCGGCCTGCTCGAGGCGCGCGTCGCTGCGCGAGAGCACGTCGGCGATGAGCTGGTAGGCGAAAGGGAAGAACGCGATGGTCTGCACGGCCCAGATGCCGGCCAGACCGAGGATGTTCGGCGACTGGCCGAAGATGCCGTACGTGACGATGCCGCGGGGACCGAACAGCAGCAGGTAGCTCGCGGCGACGACGAAAGGCGGCGAGAGGAGCGGAAGGATCCCGACCAGGCGGAAGAAAGGCTTCCACGGCATGTCCGAATACACCATCGCGTACGCGTACACGAAACCCAGCAGCACCGCGGTCGTGGTGGACAGGGCCATGAGCTCCAGCGAGTTGACGAGGGGCTTGGTCCACGTCCCGCCTTGGATGAACGCGATGTACCCGGACGAGCCGGGAGTGAGCACCACCTGGATCTGCGGGTACACGATGAACGCGGCGACGAGCGCGAACACCCCGAGCAGCGCGAGCAGCAGCGCCGGTTCGCGGCGCAGGCTACGCATGGGCGCGGCGGCTCGCGGGCAGCGCTAGAGGCCCACCGCCGTCTGCCACTTCTTAAGGAGCCGGTCCTTGTTGTCGGTGGCCCACTGGCGGTCGTACTTCACGAGGGTCACCTGCTCCAGCGTCGGGGCACCGGCGGCCGGCGGCACGTCCTTGCGCACCGAGAGGCGGTTGCTGAGCTTCACGTTCAGCTCCCCCGCCTCCTTCGTCAGCACCCAGTCGACGAACGCCTTCGCCGCCGGCAGGTTCTTCGTTCCCTTGATGATGCTGATCGCGCCGACCTCAAATCCCGTGTCCTTCGGCACCGCGAGGTCCACGCCCGGGTTCTTCGTTTTCTCGGTCAGGATGTCGTGGCTCCAGTTCGGGCAGCCCACGAACTGGCCCTGCGACACCAGCGAGATCGACTGCGGAGAGGTCCCTGGGTACTGCGCGATGTTGGCGTGGAGCTTCTTCATGAAGTCCATCGCCTTGTCCTCGTCCTTGTTGAAGCGGAACACCTGCGTCGCGATGAAGATGTATCCGCCGCCCGTCTTCACGGGGTCCGGAAGGATGAGCTTTTGCTTCCACTTCGCGTCGAGCAGGTCATCCCATGACGCGGGCTTCGCTCCCCCGACCTCCTTGGTGAACCTGTCCGTGTTCGACACGAACCCGAAGATGCCGAAGTACCAGCCCGTCCAGTTTCCGGCCGCTTCCTTGGCCTCGGCCGCGATCGCCGACGCGTTCGGCGACTGGTACGGCTCGAGCAGGCCCTCTTTGCCGAGCGGGTCGTGGAACTCGCTCGAGCCGCCGATGAACAGGTCGGCCTTGGGGCTGGCCTTCTCGGTGCGGATCCGCGTCTGCAATTCGCCCGCCGCCGCGAGCGGCAGGAGGTCCACCTCGACGCCCGGCGTGGCCTTCTTGAACGCGTCGACGAAGGCGTTGTTCGTGGATTCGTTGAGCGCCGAGTAGACGGAGAGCCTCCCCGTCGGCTTCGCCGCGGCCGCCGTGCCGCTCGCGCTGGAGACCGCCGCCGGGGCGCCGGCGCTGCCTCCGCACGCCGCGATGACCGCCGGCGTCGCGGCCGCCACGCCCAGCAGGCGCAGGAACGTCCGGCGATCGACCTCGGTCGCGCTCCGCCCAATCTTCGACTCCGGCACCGCGTCCACCTCCAGCGTTTCGCAGCCGCGAACGGGCAGCAGCATATCGGTCCGGGCGCGTCGGCGCGGGCCGCGAAGGCCTTTGGTGCCCTCCCATAGGGGACGCGAAGGCGTCCTTCTTAGGGCCCTCTCATGCGGCGTCGCGGGCGGCGTGCTTTCCTTGAGCGCATGGCCAGGCTCCCCGCCCCGCGCGCGCACCGCACCCCGCGCATCCGCTCGATGTCGCTGCTGCGCGCCATCGCTGCCGCGATCACGCTCGTCAGCTTCGGCGGCATGACGGCGTACGCCGCGACGCACGTGCAGAACCCCGACGCGCCGCTCAAGCCGGCGGTCGCCGCCGCCCCGACCCCGACGGCGACGGCGACGCCCGCGACTCGCGGCCGGACGCGCCTGACGCCGGGGGTCAGCGTCACCGGCCAGGCGCCGCTCACGCGCACGCGCACCTCGTAGGACCCGCGTGAGCCCCGACCTCATCCTCTGGGTGCTCGCCCGATCGAGCGGCACCGCCGCCTTGGTCGCGCTGTCGCTCTCCCTTCTCTCGGGGATCGCGCTGCGCGCGGGCGTCCTCGCGTGGCTCACTCAGAACCGCGGCGTCCGCGTGCTGCACGACTTCACCAGCGTGCTCTGGCTGCCCCTGGGCCTCGCTCATGTCATCACCCTGCTTCTCGACCCCACCGCGCACATCGCCCTCACCGACCTCGTCATCCCGTTTCGCGCCTCGTACGGCTGGTTCGCCGTCGGGCTCGGCACGATCTCGCTCCAGCTCCTGGTCGTGGTCATGCTCTCCACGTGGCTGAGACGGCACCAGACGCACGCGCAGTGGCTGGCGCTGCACCGCCTCTCGTACCTGGCCTTCGCGACCCTCTTCGCCCACACGCTGCTCGCGGGCACCGACTTCACGCAGCCGCTGGTCGCCCGCCTCGCGTGGGCCACGGCGCTGATCCTGTGCGCGGCCGGCGCGGTCCGCCTCGCGCGCGCGGCGGCGCGCGAGGCCCGATCGGGGCGGCCCGCGGCCGCCTCGTAGGGGCGACATGCGGATCCTGCTCGTCGAGGACGATCGCGCGGTCCGCGACGCGGTCGGCCGCGCGCTTCGCGGCGCGGGGTACGAGGTCATGGCCGCCAGCGACGGTCTGAGCGCGCTGACGATCGCGCGCGCGACGCCTGCCGACGCCGTGGTCCTCGATCTCGGTCTCCCGGCGATGGACGGCCTCGACGTATGCCGGCAGCTGCGCGCCGCGGGCGATCGCACGCCGATCCTCGTGCTGACCGCGCGCGCCGGAGTGTCCGACCGTGTGTCGGGACTGGACGCCGGCGCCGACGACTACCTGACCAAGCCGTTCGCGCTCGACGAGCTCCTCGCGCGGATGCGCGCGCTCCTCCGGCGCGCCGGGACGGAGGAGAAGGCCGACGGCGTGCTGCGCGTCGCCGACCTGACCCTCGACCCGCAGACGATGGAGTGCCACCGCGGCGACCGCCTCATCGAGCTGACGCGCACCGAGTACCAACTCCTCGAGCTCTTCCTTCGCAATCCGCGGATCGTCCTGTCGCGAGACCGCATCTTCGAGAAGGTGTGGGGATACGATTTCGGTCCGGAGTCGAACTCGCTCGAGGTGTATGTCGGTTACCTGCGCCGCAAGCTCGAGGCGAACGGTGAACCGCGGCTTCTGCACACCGTCCGCGGCGTCGGCTACGTGCTGAAGGCCGCGTGAGCCTGCGCGCTCGCCTCACGCTCGTCGCCGCGGGCGCCGTCGCAGTGGCCGTGATCGTGGCGGCGGCCGGCATGTTCCTCGCCGTGCGCCAGCAGCTGCTTTCGCAGACTGACAACGCTTTGACCGCGCGCGCGGCCGACATCCACGAGATGGGAGCGAGGTTCAGGGATGGCCCGCTCCGCGTCCCCCCGCGCGGGCCGGCCGATTACGCGCCCGACATCGTCCTCCAGCTCGTGAACGGGCAGGGCCAGGTGATCGGTTTCCCCGACCAGGGGGGGTCGCTCCCAGTCCCCGCCGGCGCGGGGCAGGTCGCCAGCGGGGCGCGCGGCTCGTACTTCGACGAGGCGATCGTCCAGGACACGCACCTCCGGCTGCTGATCGTCCCGCTCGCCGGCGGCGTCGCGCTCGAGCTCGCGCGCCCGCTCGACGAGGTCGACAGCGTGCTGAACCGGCTGAGCCTGGTCCTCCTCGTGGTCGTGCTCGGCGGCGTGCTGCTCGCGGCCGCGCTGGGGCTGCTCATCACGCGCGCGGCACTGCGGCCGGTGCACGCGCTCACGACGACGGTGGAACAGGTCACGCGCACGCGCGACCTTTCCCGCCGGGTACCCAGCGGCGGCTCAGACGAGCTGGCGCGCCTCGGCGCGAGCTTCAACACGATGATGGCGGCCCTCGACGCGTCGCTTCGGTCGCAGCGCCAGCTGGTGGCGGACGCGTCGCATGAGCTGCGGACACCTCTCACCAGCCTGCGAACGAACCTCGAGCTGCTGGCGCGCGGCCAGCCGGCCGATACCGGCGAGCGGCGGGAGATGCTCGCCGACATCACCGGGCAGCTGGAGCGGCTGAGCGGGCTGGTGGCTGACCTCATCGACCTCGCGCGCGACGAGGAGACGCCCCTGAACCTCACGCAGCTCCGGCTGGACGTGCTGGTGCGGCGCGCCGTCGATACGACGGCCGACTACTGGCCAAAGGTGAGATTCGAGCTCCACGCGGAGCCGACGACCGTGCTCGCCGACGGCGCGCGCGTCGAGCGCGCGGTCATGAACCTGCTCGAGAACGCCGCGAAGTGGAGCCCGCCGGATGCCACCGTCGAGGTATCCGTCCGCGCCGGCGAGGTGGCGGTCCGCGATCACGGTCCGGGCGTCGCGCTGGTCGACGCGCCGCACGTCTTCGACCGGTTCTGGCGCGCGCCAGCGGCGCGCAGTATGCCCGGCTCGGGCCTGGGTCTCGCGATCGTTCGCGAGGTGGCGGAGAGCCACGGCGGCGCCGTCACGCTCGAGCGGCCGCAGGGCGCCGGAGCGCTGTTCCGGCTGCGGCTCGTGCCCTCGACCACGTCCGCGACAGCCGTGGCTTGATGGCGAGCGTTTCGTCGCGTTCGCGCGGGGCGCGTCACGTTCTTAGCGACTTCTTACGCCGCTCTCACGCTAGCGCCATGCGCGAGTGTTCTTCTGTGATGGACACCACCAACGAAAGGGGCATGACATGAAGAAGAACGTCGACAAGGCGATCGCCGCCGGAGGCATTGCCATCCTGTTCACCGGCGGGGTCGCGGCGGGCGCGATCCTCACGAGCCCGGCGGTCGCGAGCGCGGCGCAGAGCGTCGCAGGCAGCGCTCGCCTCGCGGCGCAGTTCCCGGGCGGTGGCCCGGGGGTACTGGCGAACGGCGGAGCGCTGGGGGGCGGGCAACTGCTCGCGGCGGCCGCTTCGTACATCGGCATCAGCGAGGCCGACATCCACACCGAGCTCGCATCGGGCAAGAGCCTCGCCGACGTGGCGACGGCGCACGGCAAGACGCGGGACGGACTCATCGCGGCGCTGAGCGACGCGGCCGCGAAGCAGATCCCGGCTTTGGTCGACCACAAGGGCACGCCCGGCGGACCGTTCGGACACGGCGGACCCGGCGCGCGCGTCGAGGGTGACCCGATCGCCGCGGCGGCCACCTACCTCGGGGTCACCGCCGCTGACCTCAGGACGAAACTGACCGCGGGTCAGACCCTCGCGGCCGTCGCGAACGGGACCTCCGGAAAGAGCCGCGACGGCCTCATCCAGGCGCTCATCGCCGACGCGACCGCCAAGATCGACCAGGCGCAGGCCGCCGGGACGATCACGGCCGATCGGGCGACGCAGGAGAAGGCCGACCTCACGGCCGAGATGACGCGGCTCGTCGACTCCACCGGCCCGGGCGCGGGGTTCCACGGCCACCGCTAGTCCCACGCGACCAGACTCTCCTTCGCGCACGACGCCCGCCGCGGGGCGGGCGTCGTTTCACGTCCGGGGCCGCCGCTCCTCGGGCGGATGCACCGAGCGGAAGGTCGCGTAGATGAGGACGTCGTACGCGATCTTGAGCGCGCCCGCGATGAAGAACGGCGCGCCGAACGAGGCCGCCGCGAACGCGATGCCCGTGAACGTCGGGGACACCGCGGACGCGGCGGTGCGCGCGACGTTCGTGATGCCGGCGGTGGCCGTGCGCTCATCGGCGTCGACGACGGCCATCGTGTACGACTGACGCGTCGGCACGTCCATCTGGGAGACGCTCATCCGGAGAAGGAAGAGCGCGACCGCGAGCCATGCGGTGGGCGCGAGCGGGACGAGCATGAGCACCACGCTCGAGGGGATGTGCGTGAACACCATGGTGTTGAGGAGGCCGATCCTGCCGGCGAGCCAGCCGGCCGCGAGGAGGGAGAGCCCCGATAGCGCGCCGACCCAGAAGAAGATGACCGCGAGCTGCTCCGGGGGAAGGCCCCACCGCAGAAAGAACCAGTACGCGACGAGCGATTGCACGACGAAGCCCCCGGCGAAGGCGTCGAGCCCGAAGAGCGCCGACAGCTTGGCGACGGTGCCCGCCGAACGGTGGATTCCCAGGAACCGCCGCTCGCCTTCGACTCGCCCGAGCTCGATCCGGTCCGACAGGGTAAGGAAGATCGCGAGGTTCGCGAGACCGATGAGCGCGTACAGGACGAAGAGCGGCCGGTATGCGTCCGCGCCGCGCAGGCCGAACGAGGCGAAGAGACCGACGCTCGCGGCGAACAGCGATCCGAACGCGCCCGCGAAGTTGCCGAGCATGTTGTAGATGGAGAAGAGCCACGTCCTTCGCTCGTCCGGCGCGGTCTGCGGGAGCACCGCCTGCTCCACGGTCTGGAAGACGCCGACCTCGGAGCTCGTCGCGCTGATGGTCCCGGTGAAGCCCGCGAGCACGAGCACCAGGAAGCTGTCGGTGAACGCGAAGACCAGGCCTCCCACGGCCATCAACAGGGCCATGGTGGCGACCGTCCGTCGCCGGCCGTACCGGTCAGCGACGAGGGACCAGAGGATGTTCATGAGCGCCGATCCCGCGACGGCCGCCGTGAGGACGACCCCGATGCGCGTGGGATCGAGGCCCAGCCGGTCGAGGTAGACGCCGAGGACGACCGCGAGATACCCGTAGGCGAAGGTCCGCAGGACCCTCGTCGCCAGCAGCTTGCGTCCGTCGGCGCTCACCCACGAAAGCGAAAATCTGCCCATCGCCGAGGGCGAGACTAGCGGTGGACTGTCGGCCCCGCCTGTACGCCTGGGGCTTGCGTTCGTTTGAGGTCGGTGATGTCGACCCACGTCGACACGACGTGGGTCACTTTGCCCTCGGCGACGATGGGCACCGCATCGACCTGGATCCAGTGGGCGGCATCGCCCTCCTGCTGCAGCTCGAGCTGAGTGCCCCGCACGGGAAGCCGAGTTCGGCCCGCCTCGATGCCCGGCAACTGATCGAACGACACCGGCGAGCCGTCCGCCCGCCTGATCAGGCGCGCGGGCAACGCACCGGTCGCGTTGGCGATGTCGAACCCGGGCCCGTACAGCTCGTGCACGAGATGGTTAGACCGGACGACCTCGCCGTCCGCGTCGCGGACGACGACCCCGCATCCGAGGCCTTCGTAAATTCGGTCGTGCTGTCGCTCCGCCGCCGCCATGTCGCGGATGAGCTGCCACTGCTCGGTGACGTCCGTGAACACCGCGATGATGCGGCTGTCGGCGAGGCGTCGCCCATTGACGCGCACGACACGGTCGACCCCGGTGTCAGGGTGACGCATCAGGACATCGGTCGGGGGAACGAGCTCGCCCTGGACGACGCGCCGGAGCGGTGTGCGCTCGAGCGGCGCGCCGGTGTCCGCATCGCGCAGCCGGAGGACCTGGATCCGCTCGGACAGCGACGCGCCCTCCGGGAACTCCCCGATCAGCGTTCGCGCGGCCCCGTTCATCGAGACCATCGCGCCAGCAGCGTCGAGGACCAGGACGCCGCTCGGGATCTGCTCGAGGACGGCCGTGCGTTCGGCGCCGAGGCGCACCTGGGTGACCAGCGCGACCTCCTCGGCGGTGATGTCGACGGCGACGCCGATGACTCGCTCGATCGGCCCGGCGTCCGCGAGGGGCACGAGGTGGAACTGCAGCGTGCGCCCGCCGAACCTCGTGACGCCGCTTCGCGTCTCCCCGCGGAAGGCGGCATCGCACTCGGGCGTGGCCGCGCCCGCGATGATGTCGGCGACGGGGATCCCGTTGATCTGCTGCCGCGTGACGGCAACGTGCGACATCCCGCCGGCCAGCGCGGGCGCGGTGCGCCGGTCGCGGTCGATGGTGAACACCGTGAACGGGACGTGGGCGAGCATCGTGCGCACGATCCGCAGGTCCGCCTCGCGGAGGTCCCGCACGATCGATTCGGTGTCGAGCGCGATGGCAATGTGTCCCGCGAGCGCCTCGAGCAGCCGCCGCTCGCGGTCGCCGAAGGCTGCTCTTTTCTCCGCTTCGAGGTGGAGGACGCCGAGCACGCCCTTCGCGCCGAGGATCGGCAGGGAGATCGCCGAGCCGGAGGAGGGCCACGCGGCGAAGTAATCCGGATCCGCCCGCACGTCGGACACGATCTGCGTCTTCCCCGTGCGATAGGCGCGGCCCGAGACTCCGGTGTCGGATGGTCGTTTCGTGCCGATCCATCCGGTGGATTCGCCGGCCCCGGCGACGAGGAGAAGCTCCGTACCGTTGCTGGCCGGCAGCATGATCGCCGTCGACGGGGTGCGGACGAGCTCGGCCGCGGCGTCGACGATCGCGCGGAGGACGCTGCCGCTCAGCGCCTGGCCGCCGACGCGCGCCCCGATCGTCGCGAGCGACCCGAAGTCCGCCACCTGCTGATCGAGCTCGAGGCGGAGCGCGTTCTGGCGGCGACTCTGCGCCGACGCCCAACCAACGAATGCTCCCGTTCCCGCCAGGGCGGCGTAGCCCGGAGCTGACTGGAGGAGCGCGGCCCCGACCGAAGTCCCGGACACCAGCGCGAGCAGGAAGTTGAAGGGCAGCATGAGGACTGCGGCCAGGATCCCGGCGCGCCATCCGTAGACCCACGCGAGGGTGCATACGGGAGCGATGCCGAAAGAGAAGACGATCGGCCCGAAGACCTGTTCGAGGGACAGCGCGGCGATGACGTATGCCGCCACCGCGGCGAGCACCGCGGGCGCGCGGCCGCCCGCGAACGCGCGTGCCATCGAAGCCCGGCTCATGAAGCCAGTGTGCTGGGCGACCGACCGAGCGACATGACGGAAGCTCACGCCCCTTCGGACCGCCCCCCGCCCCGCCTGCGGGCTCGGTCAGCGCCGGGGATCTCGCTGGCACGATAAACGCATACGTCCAAGCAGGCGAACGTATGCCGGACCGGCAGCGCGCCGCGAGGAGCAACCCCAAGTGGACTTCCGTACCCGGCGTCCAATGAGCGAGCGGACCGGGAGCGACGATGCCCCCGGGTGGACGATAGCGCCGGTCGCCGCTTCGCCGCTCGAGTCGGTCGGCAGTTTCATCAGGCGGGGCCTCGTTCTCGCCCGCGGCGCCCGGCTGCGGGCACCCGATCCCGACCGCTGCTCGATCCGCGTCGTGTGGACGGTCGCGGTCCTTTCGCTCGTGTTCCTGCTCGCGCTGGCCCAAGTGCCGCGCGTCTCCCCAGCCGCGTTCGCGCTGCTTCCCACCGTCCCGGCCGGGGTCGCCGCGTCGGTGGGTCGGGCGACCCAGGGCTTGATGGTGACCGGCTCCGCCAGCGACCTGGCGGCTGGTGCGGCCGAGACCCAGACATCGGCGTCGTCCAAGGACGCGGCGACCTCACCGGCCTCCTTGGTTCTTCCGCCCGTGACCGCGGGCCCCGCCACGCCAGCGGCCACTTTGGTGGCGACACCCGAGGCCGCATCGACGCTCCCTCTGGCGACCGCACCGGCCGCCGCGGCCGCCGCTTCTGAACCGCCTACGGCGACCGCCCCGGCGGTCTCGGCGGCCATGTCGACGACCGCACCGGCGGCGACGTCGGCGCCGGCGACGATCGCCGCGCCGGCCCCGACGGCCGCGCCCGCCCCGACGACCGCTCCGGCGCCTACGACCGCGCCCGCGCCAACGGCCGCACCGACGAGCGCACCCGCGACCGGAACCACGACGACGACCACGACGACGACCACGATGTCCTCCGGCCCGAGGACGGTGACGAAGACGACCACGGTGACCACCCGCCTCAAGTAGTCCGCGGCGCCGACGCGACGCCGCACTGCAGCGTGGGTCGCGAGCGCTTACGGTGCGGCCGTCAAGCCGAGCCGGCGGTCCGCTCGTCAGGCGATCAGCGGCTCAGGCGGCCTCGGGTGCCGCGGCGATGTTCGCGGGAAGCAGCGTGAAATGAAATGTCGAACCCTTTCCCTCGCCGCTCTCGGCCCACATTCGTCCACCGTGAAGCCGCACGATCTCGCGGGCGATCGGCAGGCCCAGACCGGTTCCCACGATGTCCCGCGTCGCCGCGGTCTCCACGCGGGTGTAGGGATCGAACACGCTGGCCAGGTCCCCCGCGGCTATGCCGATCCCGGAGTCCCTGACGGCGACGTGAAGTACGCGGTCGTCCGCTTGGCTGGAGATCCGGACCTTCGTGCCGACGGGGCTGTACTTGATCGCGTTGTTGACCAGGTTCGTGACGACCTGCGTGAGGCGATCCCGGTCGGCATGGGCGACTGGCAACGCGGTGTCGAGCTGCAGTTCGAGCGGGTGTCCCGGCGCACCGATCTGGATCCGCCTGGTGACCTCCTGGATCATCGCGTTGACGTCGACCGGTTCCAGGTGGAGGCTCATCTCGCCCGAGCGCATCCGATCCAGGTCGAGCATCTCCGAGATCATTCGTCCGAGGCGCAGCGCATCCTGGTTGATGTCGTTGGCCAGGAGGCGGGCCTCCTCGATGTCGATGCCTTCGTCGCGGATCATCTCGCTGAAGCCTTGGATCCCCGTCAGGGGTGTGCGGAACTCGTGGCTGATGACGGAGACCAGCCGCGATTGCGACTCGAACGCGCGCTCGAGCCGCTCGTTCGCCCGTCCCAGCTCTGCGCGCACGCGCTCTCGCTTGGACGCTATGGCGGCACTTGCCGAGCGAGCTACCGCCTGGTACGAGTGTTCCACAGGTCCAGGGGGGCGTCAAAGGCGCAGCGGCCGCGGCCGCGAACGAGCCGGCGCTACGAGCGGTCGGAAGGATTCGCCAGGCGGGTGCCGAGGGCAGCGACATCCGACTGCCAGAAACTCATCGTCCAGGCGTAGCGGAAGCCGAGC